>JAEYYS010000107.1 GCA_023428335.1 Verrucomicrobiota bacterium
CGTTCTGGGGGTGGATGCGGCGTCCTGGGCGACAAAAGTCGGACGCGGCGCAGCGCGTCCCGACCGGTAGGGCGCCGCTGTGCCGGCGCTTTTGCTGTAGGCGGGGGCAGTGACCCCGCGGTTCCCGTAGAATCTGGAACCACGAAGGGCACGAAGCTCACGAAGGGCGGCAGGGCAGGGCACCGTGCTGTCACAGGACAAGCCCAACGGGCTTGCGGCATGCAGCCCAGGGATGCCGAGCGCAGCGAGTGCTTCCCTGGGGCGTCGAACGACCCCCGATCCGGTGAACCGCGAACCCTGCAGGGGTTCCGTCGCATGGGAACGGGTCGCCTCCCCCTGACGACACCCCGCTGGGGTCCGTTGCGTTCAACGATCCGGGGTGGGCGCAGGACCCAGGCGAGGCCGCGGCGCGTCCACGCCTGGGCTGCAAGCCGGAACCGCGTCGCGGTTCGGGGTGGAGCGTCGGTGGGTCCGGGAGGTCTGGCCCGGACTTGAGCCCGATCGATGCGATTCGAATTCTGATGGGCTGGCGCGTCTTTTTCTTGACGGAAATCTCCATATCGAAGAGCCTCTGTTCATGTCCGTCTCTCCAGAGGAATGGTTGACCGTTCCGGTGGGCTTGGTCCGTGAACCGCTTTGGCGTGGAGGCGTTGTTCCGGCGACGGTAGGTGACAGAATTCAGTTTGCCCTAGAATTCCGTTTATCACCATGGCTGCTCTTATCGCTATCGTCTTGGTAGTCTTGATGTTCCTCGCTCCCTGGATTGCAGCTCGGATAGCGGAGAGATCACCGATGGACCCGCGTCGACGTTTTGGCTGGTTTGGCGTTGTCGCGTCCGTGCTCGCGCTTGTATGGATCGGCTTCTTTGCCCCAGGATTCCATTGGACTGGTGGAGTGGTTAAATCAGTGAAGATTCGAGTCACTGAAGGTGAGAGTCGAAAACCTGCCCAAGGACTGACGGTTATTTTGTTACCTCATAGGAGGAATTTCACGTGCCTCAGCGAGATGGATCGCAGATTCAATCGCCCCCGCTTGGGCGTCCCTCCGCCACGCGCAGCCAGAGGGAAAAGGCGGAGCCGCGGCCGGTGACCGGGTCGTTGCGGAGGTCGCCACCGAGTTCGCGGGCGAGGCGGCGGCTGAGGGCGAGGCCGAGGCCGACGCCGGGGGCGCTGTGGGCGGCTTCGGTGGCGGACTTGCTGAAGGGGCGGAAGAGTTTTTTCTTCTGTCCGACCGGCAGGCCGGGACCGAAATCGCGCAGGGTGAACACGAGGCTTTGTCCCTGCCGGCCAACGCTCAGTTCCAAACGCTTGGGGTCGCTGTTGGGCGCGGCGTATTTGCAGGCGTTGTCGGTGAGGTTGAAGAGGATTTGTTCGACCGCCATGGCGTCCGCCCGCACCTCGACCGTGTTCAGCGATTCCTGCTGCACGACCTCGAATGCCAGGTCCGCCTGGGCGGCCCGCTGGCGCAGGCGTGGCAGGAGGCGATCGAGCAGGGTCTGCACCGCGATGTTTTGCAGGCGGGCCGTCACGCGCCCGCGCTCGATGCGGGAGAAGGACAGCACGTTTTCGACGAGGTGCATCAGCCGGGTCGATTCGTCGCAGAGCGTTTGCAGGTAACCGCGGCGCTGGGCTGGATCCGTCACCATGTCGTCGGCCAGCATTTCCGAATACAGCTGGAAGGTCGTCAGCGGCGTGCGCAGCTCGTGGGTCACCGCCGAGACAAAGGCGGCGCGGCGTTCGCTCAGGGTCATGGCCCGGTGCAGGACGAAGGCGATGGCGGCGGCCGCGGCGAGCAGGCAGGCCCAGGCGAGGGCGAGCGCGGGCTTCAACACCGAGGTCAGGCCGGTTGCGTCCGTCGGCACCGGGCCCGCCATCAGTCGGACGGGCAGGGTCACCAGCGCGGTGGCGTCCGTGCTCGCGACTTTCGGCGGCACCGGCAGCAGTTGCGCGGCCGGCAGCAGGTCCCGGATCGTTTCCAGCAGCCGTGAACGCAGGCCGGGCCAGTCCAGCCAGACGCCCTGCACGGTTTCCTTGCCCTCGCTGGTCGCGCCACGCACGAGCAGCAATTCATCGCCCAGCCAGAGCGGTCGCAGGTCGCCGGCAAAGGCGGGTTTTTCCACGGGGGTTGCCCGGGTCTCAGCCTCGGATTCCGAGCGGTAGCGGCTGGCCACGGAAGCCAGGGAGTCCGTGGCTTGCGCCGTGGGCTTCTCCGCGGCCTCGGCCGCTGCCTGCACCCTGGGCGCAGCGGACGCGGCGGCGGCATCGGCCACCATGACCTGTGCGGCCGGTGCACCGCCTGCGGCGGCGGGTTTCTTGATCAGCGGCAGAGTGTAGGACTCCGCCTTTTCCGCGGCCAACTGCCGCTGCACGATCGTGCTTCGACCCATTTGTTCACGGGTGTTGGCCAGGGCCTGGGCCGCCGTGGTTTTGTCCTGCTGCAAGGCTGGCGACTTGGTCGAAGAAACATCCTGGGGCACGTCATCCAGTCGCATGTCGCGCCCCACCAGAGGATGTTCCTTCAAGAGCGAGGACAACTGCCCGAGCTTGACGGCGGCCTCCTGAAACTGCGGGTGGATGGCATACCAGCTCAGCGCCCGCTCCCGCGCTTCGCCGTCCGGAGCCTGGGGACTGCGCAGGCTTCCATCCGGCATCTGCTGAAAGTGCAGCCTGACCCACTCGGGCAGTCCACCCAGCAGGGGCGAGGGCAGAACGGCCGCGCCCTTGGGCAGGGCGCGGTTGTCGGCCGTGAACACGTCGTCGGGCTGGTAAAACGCCTGGTAATGCCAGGTCGGTCGGGCGTTCTCCCGGATGAGCAGGGCGCTGGCGAAGGAATCCATGCGCCACAAGGCGAGTCGCACCCGCTCCTGCGCCTGCGCCTCGAGGGCGGCCGTTTGCCGGGCCTCTTCCAATTCCAGGGTGTGCGCGCTGATCCAGCCCAGCACCGTCACGAAAACGGTCAGGCAGAGCAGGAAGGCGAGCCAGCGAAACATGGGGAAGGGGGGATCTCGTGGTTCTGGTCAGGGCAGGGTCAGCATGTAGCCCTGTCCCCGGACGGTGAGCAGGAATTGGGGGGACGATCCGGTGTCGCGCAGCTTCGAGCGCAGGTTGGCGACATGCATGTCGATGGTGCGCGTCTCCGTGTGGCGCGGCTCGATGCGCCAGACCCGGCGCAGCAGTTCCTCGCGTGAGACGGCACGCCCGCGGTGCATGGCGAGGTATTCGATCAGACGGCATTCGCGTTCGGACAGTTCGGTGCGCGAGCCTTCGCTGAAGCGCAGCTCGCGCCGTTCCAGGTCGGCGACCCCGCCGGGGAAGTCGACGAGGTGCACCGCTTTGGGGCGCTCCGGCGAGCGGCGCAGCACCGCTTCCACGCGTGCGAGCAGTTCGCGCACGCTGAAGGGTTTCACCACATAGTCATCCGCGCCGAGTTGCAGGCCCTTGACCCGGTCCGCCTCCTCGCCGCGGGCGGAGAGGATGATGACCGGTGTGCCGGGCCGATGCTCGCGCAGGGCGCGGAGGATTTCGAAGCCGTTGTGGTTGGGCAGCACGAGGTCCAGCAGCATCAGTTCAAAGCGGGCCTTCTGCGCCTGCTCCATGCCGGACAGACCCTCCGCCGCCTCCAGGACCTCGTAGCCGGAAAAGCGCAGGGCGTCACAGACGCCGCGCCGGATGGCGCTGTCGTCTTCGATGACCAGGATGGTGGGCATGACGGGGTGGGTGGGGGAAGTGTCCATCAAAAGGCAGGCCGGGGCAACCCTCCGGATCGCCCCGGCGATCCGGAGTGCAGCCCGGCTACCGGTCACTTGAACTCGATCTTCACCTTCGCGGCCTGCTCGCGCACCGCCTTGCCGATGACGGCATCCAGCGTGTCGGCCTCGCCCTGCTCCCGAGTCTTGTCGGCGAGGAACTGTTCCCGGGCCTCATTGAGTTTCTTGATCTCGGACTGGATGCGCTCGCGTTCGGTCGACTTTTCCTCAACGAGCTTCTGCAGGGCCGCCTCATCGAGCTGTTGGTATTCCTTGGGGAGATCCTCGGGCTTGACGGAGCTGGGAGCGACCCCCTTGCGCTTGACCGCGTCCACCAGGTCCCAGCTGCTGCTGTCGTAGTTGCGGGAAATCTTGGTCAGGGCCCGCTGCACCGAGGCGCCGGCGGGGGCGTTGGCGGCGGCGTTTTCATCCTGGCGTAGCTGATTCGCTTCCGCCCTCGGGCCTTCGCGACCGTAGCTGATGTAGGTCTTGTTGAGCTCGATGCTGAGGCGGGCGATTTCCTTGTCCTGGGGGGCTTCGAGGCGGACGATGGCCTTGTCCTGGTTGATGGTCATGAACTTGCCCTCGGCCAGGGCCGCGCCGGTGCGCCAGCCGCCGCTTTCGCCCGCGGCCTGGCTGCCGCAGTGGATGGTGTTCACCACGATGCCGCGCTGGAGGGCGGCGCGACAGGCCTCATTGGGATTCACCGTGCCCTGGGTGAAGGGCTCGTTGCCGGCGATGAAGATGGCCTTGTAGACCTGCGGGCTGGCCTCCCAGGCCAGGCGATCCACGGCCTCGCGCACCACGGCGCCGCAATACTCCTGGCCACCGTGGGTGGTGAGCTTGAAGAGATGGTCCGAGACCGTGTCGAGATCGCGGGTGAAGGGCTGCACGAGGCGGATGTAGTTCGTGCCGACGCTGAGGTTGTTGTTGCCGTATTCGTAGAGCGCCACCTGGACGACGGCAGCCTTGCCGTGCTGCTGGGCGTCGTTGAACTCGTTGACGATTTTCCAGAGCTGGCTTTTCGCCTGCTCAATGAGGCCGTCCATGCTGTTGCTGGTGTCGAGCAGGAGGGCGATCTGGACCAGGGCCTCGTCATCGCTGACGGGACGGTCCTTGACGGGTTCCGCGGACAGGCTCCAGGGCAGCAGGACCAGGGCCGGGAGGAGTTTCAGGCAGCGGAGGAGGGGTAGGGTGTGTGTTTTCATGGCAGCCCCAGCCTGCGCCCCCTCGGCCGTCGCGTCTGTAAAGCGGGTGTAAAAGCGTCCAGAGCCGTTGATTCCAGCCATCGTCCGCAGATTTCGCAGATTCCGCAGAAGGTACGGGAGCCGTCCATCGCGTCCATGCAGTCCATCCGCAGAGGGGCGGAGAGGCAGGGGGGCTGAAGGTAGAGCGATGGGTCCTCCAAGCGCCGTGCCGACCAAGGGGGGCGCGGACACTTTTGTCCGCTTCTTCTGAGGGGTGGCAGACTTTGGAACCACGAATTGCACGAAGGCCACGAAGGGAACAGGGCGGGCGCCACTGCGCCGGGGCCTCTGCTGTAGGCGGGGGCAGTGACCCCGCGTTCCCGGCCTGACCGCGCGGCCAACCTGAGGTGAACCGCTGATGGGACGCTGATCCAGAAGGGGCACCGCAGAGAGTGGAACCGCAGAGGGTCAAAAACGGAACCGCAAATATCGCAGATGGGCGCAGATTTAGCAGAAGCGATCAGGGGAACCGGTTTATGCCGCCAAGGAACGCAAGGATCGCCAAGGGCAGACCCAGGGTTTTGAGGGGGAGGCATCTGCCAGACAAGACGGGCTCAAGCGGGTCTCGCACGAAGGACACGGAGAGCACGGAGGTGGAACAGGTCGGGCGCCACTGCGCCGGGGCCTCTGCTGTAGGCGGGGGCAGTGACCCCGCGGTTCCCGTAGAATGTGGAACCACGAATGGCACGAAGATCACGAAGGGCGGTAGGGCAGGGTGCCGTGCTGTCACAGGACAAGCCCAACGGGCTTGCGTCATGCAGCCCAGGGATGCCGAGCGCAGCGATTCTTGGAGCGCGAGTGTGCCGAAGGTCACTCGCTCTGGGGCGGTGGCCGCACGCTGGACTCAGAGCGAGCAGGCTGCGCCATGCTCGCGCTCCAGTCTGAGGGTCGCCTCCCCCTGGCGGCACCCCGCCGGGGTCCACGGCGGCCAATGTGCCGGGGTGGGCGCAGGACCCAGGCGAGGCCGCAGCGCGTCCACGCCTGGGCTGCATGACGGAACCGCGTCGCGGTTCGTGGCGGGGCGTCGGTGGGCCGGGGAGGTGCGTCTTGGGCTTGAGCCTGATCGGTGCGGTTCGAATTATGATGGGCTGGCGCGTCTTTTTCTTGACGGAAATCTCCATATCGAAGAGCCTCTTGTCATGCCAGCGTCGCAGAAACGATGTCACCAAGCCGGGTTGGTTTTGTGCGTTCAAAGCCGCAGTCTGCCAGAGAAAATTAAGTCAATGTGCGGCTGAATGATACTGTTATCACCTTCCTCACACCTCAAATGTCCGAACCCGCAGACACCTCGAAAAAAGCACTCGCCGATTATCTCCGTGATAACGACTGGGAGAAGGAGTTGAACTACAAATTGTGGGTCACCAAAGGTGCTCGCTTCTGCGCGGCTCAGCGATACGGTGCTGTCAGCGACGCTTCCACTAAAGCTCTCACTTTCCTTTCGGCTTATCTCATCATCATAGGTCTCGTGCCTACCTTCATTCCAGCCGTTAGCCAAAAGGTGCCACCCCCACTGCTCGGCATCAGTACCGTTGGTATTTCCATCCTCGTTCTTGTATACAATCTCATTGAGTCATCTCGGCGATACTCGCTCCGTTCTCATCTTTATCACGACTGTGCTCTGAGGATCGGCCGTCTTTACGATGCGCTTCGCCAAGCCAAGAGCATCGAATCATCACAGGATAGAGAGAGAGTAATTCAGCGCATAACCAAAAAGTATGAGCGGACGATCGAACATTTCGAGAACCACGCTCCCGTTGACTATGCGGTGTTCCAAACGCAGAAACCTGATTACTTCAATCTCTCGCGACTCCGAACATATTGTATTCGCCTGAACGCTTACTACCACACTGGCTTTAGGTATCATCTGCTAATTGTTCTCCCACCAGTGTTCGTTGTGCTGCTTTACATTTTTCTGAGATGAGACTGAAAGATCTCAATTATGTGAAGAAGCGAGCTGCTCTTGCTGTCACGCTGGCTGCAATAGACCTTCTTCTCGACCTGCCGTGCCAGCCTTCATAGTCGAAATATTGCTGTCATTCTTTATGAGTAACGAGACGCCGGTTGTCCTCTTTCGGCCTGCCCTACCTCTGGCTGCAAGCACCCGGCTGGGATCCGCGGCAACCGCATTACCTTGACGAGGCCGCAGCGCCTCCGTTCGATTCTTAAATATCTTTAATTTCAGTGCATGAAATCACCCATTCTTCAAGAAATCCGAAATCTGCAGCAGGCAGCTGACCGAGAATCGAAAGGGGTTCAAGTGTTGTCTGAGTTTGGTGAATGTATCGCGCACGGACGAGTGAGTTTTTTGGCAGATTCCAAAGAAGGTCGATATGTGAGTATTCTTTTTTTCCCCGATTGTGAAGACGCCTTGGGCGACATAGATATGCGCGCTGGATGGCTGCTATATCGAGAGGAGAAAATTCCTGTATCTGAACGTCAGGGGATTCGCATCACTGAACCTAGGTGTGCTCATTTGGAATTGGATATCCAGCATCTGCTTGGATAATGATTGAGGTTTTCAGGTTGATTTGATGGCCGGCAGGATGGTCAACTTTTCCTCCAGCCAAAGCCTATTCTCACAATGAAAAGCGCTTTCCGTGAGCGGCACCCAGGAAGATATCAAACGCCAGGCTGCCTTTAGTAAGGTGAATGGCTTGCCTCACTGAATCTTTTGCAAAGTCTGCATCTATGCTTCAGAATGGCCACCAGCTTTTCTTCAAGACGTAACCTAGACTGCCATCGCGCTCGTCAACTTGCACTAAGTCACCGCCTTTGGCTAAAAAGGTAGTGCTTTTGTTTAGTTGGACTATAGTTAAATACCCTCGCGATTTGAGTTCTTTGAGGGATAAATAATATTTTGTGGTGGTCAGATTGAGTGTTTCACAGACTTCGGTGTAAATATCGATGTCGATAGCGTAACAGATATGCCTTTTACTTGAGACGACCCCTGTGCTATTCTTTGTAACCACATCCGCGGTGCCGTCACTCAGGATGTTGAGTTCCTGAATATCAAAAGGTCGAGTTGAGGCGCCGCGATACTTGCCTTCAAGGCTGGATAGCATGGATGAGTGTGCTTCTTTTTGAGATTCTAGTATGTCAACTTCATAAGTTTTTCCCAAAATTGATATGATAGGCTTGTATTTATCATAAGCGAGCACTTCAGTGACTTGTGTGCTTATGACTGCCAGAAGAAGGATTGTCGTAAATACTTTGGTCCGAAATAATCTTTTCATAAGGAATGAGGTGTGACTAGAAGGGGTCTACCCTGGACAACCAAAACGCGAGCCGGCTTCCGCCAAGCTCGCGCTTTGATCCGCGTCTCCTCCTTACTGGAACATCTTGTCCTGGGCGTTGCCGCCGCTGAGGAGGTAGGCGATGAGGTCGAGCAGTTCGGTTTCGTTGAGGGCGTTGATGAGGCCGGGGGGCATCATGGAGACCTGGCGGGTGCCTTTTTTGGCGATGTCTTTTTCGTCGACGGCGACGTGGTCGTTGGGGGCGAAGGGGTTGGTCATGACGAAGACCTTGCCGTTTTCCTCGACGATGATGCGGCCGAGCATGGTGGTGCCGTCCTTCATGACGAGTTCGTGGCTGTCATACTGGTCGGAGATGACCTTGCTGGGGTCGACGATGTTTTCCATGAGGTCGCGCAGGGTGTAGCGGTTGCCCGAGCCGGTGAGGTCGGGGCCGATGCTGCCGCCCTCGCCGTTGAAGCGGTGGCAGGTGGCGCACATGGTGGCGCGGTACATGGCCTCGCCGTTGGCGAAGTTGCGCTTGCTCAGGCCCTTGGCGGCGAGGGCGGTGGCCTCGTCGACACTCCAGGCGCGGCCGGGGCCCTTGGGGGCGACGTAGTTGGCAATGGTGACGGCCTCGCTGCGGCTGCTGAGGGTGTCGAGTTCGGCGCGTTCGGCCTCGGGCACGAACCGGGCGAGGGCTTCCTTGCGGGTGTTCTCGATGAAGCCCTTGAAGCTGTTGCCGCCCTTCCAGGTGCGGGCGCGCGGGAACCAGGAGAAGTAGGTGCGGCGCAGTTCCGGGGTCCAGCCGGCGGTGGCGTTGCGCAGCGCGAACATGTAGGCGATCTGCTGGGCGTTCGGCCGGCTGCCGGCGGCGGCGCGGGCGGCGTTGGCGTAGCCGTCGTTGCGGCTCAGCACGGCGTCGCTGGCGACCTCCTGGAAGTCGTCGCCGGCGGTGGCCATGAGGGCCAGGGTCTTCGACGGAGCGGCGGTGGAATCGAGGGCGACCAGCAACTGGCAGAGTTCGCGGTTGATCATGGCGTCGTTGGCCGGATACAGCGGCTCGAGCTTTGCGCAGACGGCGGCGCAGACTTCGGCGTCGGGTTTGCCGAGGCGGGTGAAGACGAGCTGCAGGGCGCGCAGGGCGGCGAGCTGCTGGCCGCGCGAGAGCTGGGCGCCTTCGAGTCGGCCGAGGGTTTGCAGCAGGCCGAGCTGCAACTCCACCTTGTCGGCCGGCACCGGGGCCAGGCCTTCCGAGGAGGCGCCGGGCTCGGGCTTGGCGGCGGGCGGGGTCGAGGTGCCGCCGTTGACGCGGGCGAGGGCGATGACGGCCTCGATGATGGCCTGCGGATGGGTTTCGGCGAGGGCGCGCTCGCGCCAGAGGTCCTGCGGCAGGCGCTCGATGGCGACGCGGGCGGCGTAGCGCACGTGGCGGTCGCTGTGGCTGAGGTAGGGCCAGGCGGCGGCGAGGATTTTCTGCGGGTCGGCGGAGTGATCGACGTGGAACTGCTCGAGGGTGTGGCGCATGCGCTGCTCCTCATCGAGCGGCAGGGCCTGGGCGGGCGCGGTGGATTCGTCGCCCACGTAGGTGACGCGGTACACGCCCGACTGGGTGCGGCGACCGCCGACGGCGAAGTACATGGCGCCGTCCTGCGGATGGATGATGACGTCGGTGAGCGGCAGGGGTTTGCCGAAGACGAACTCCTCCTTCTCGGCGAGGTAGCTGCCGCCCTTCGGCTGCAGGTGGATGGCCCACATTGTGCCGTAGGTCCAGTCGCCGACGAAGACCGCGCGCTGGTACTTGGCGGGGAACTTGGCGCCCTTGCCGCTGACGACGCCGGTGGGGCTGCCGGGGCCGATGTCGAGGGTGGTGGGCAGGGAATCGGGGTAGTAGTCCGGCCACTTGCCGCTGCCGCTGCGCCAGCCGAAGTCGGCGCCGCTGACGCAGTGATTGACGCGGGTGGGGCGGTACCAGGGCGAGCCGATGTCCCATTCCATGTCGGCATCGTAGGTGAAGAGTTCGCCGCCGAGGTCGAAGGCGATGTCGAACTGGTTGCGGAAGCCGTAGCAGAACAGCTCCACGTTTTTGCCATCGGGATCCATGCTGCAGATGAAGCCGCCGGGGGCCATGCGGCCGCGGGCGTGGCCGTTGGCATCCCACATGCGCGGCAGGACGTGGTCTTCGGCCCAGAGTTTCGCCGGCCGGCTGGTGCTCAGTTCGTTGGGCAGCTCGGTGTGGTTGCCGCCATTGAAGAAGAGGCGCTTGCCGTCGGGGCTGACGACCAGGCTGTGCAGGCCGTGTTCGCCGCCGCCCTTCATGGTGACCAGCTTCTCGGTCTGGTCATACTGGTCGTCGCCATTGGTGTCGCGCAGGCGGTACAGGCCGTTCTGCTGGCCGTTCTCGTTGACCATGACGTAGAGGCTGTCGAAGGCGTAGAGCAGGCCGTGGGCCTTGCCCATCTCGATTGGCAGCTTTTCCGGCTTGAGCGGTGCCGGGTCACTGCCCCGGCCTACAGGGGGGACGGTCATGCGGTAGAGGGCGCCGTACTGGTCGCCAGCGATCAGGCGGCCCTTGGCGTCGACCGTCAGCGCCACCCAGGAGCCCTGGTCTTCCTTGGGCACGTTGTAGAGTCGCTCCACCTTGAAGCCCTTGGCGACGCCGATCTGGTCGGCGGCGATGACTTCCGTGCTGGCGGCGGGTTTGGCCGCGCCGCGTTCCAGGGCCTTGCCCCAGGGGCCGGCGCCGTACTCGGCGATCACCACCGCCGGTTGCCAGGCTTCCTTGCCGGTGGGGGTGGCCTGCCACTGGCCGTTGGTTTCGATGACCTCGACGGTGCCGTTCTGCTTCTCCAGTTCCAGCGTCAGCACGAGCGCGGCGACGCCGCCCTTGTTGCGCGCCTTCACCACCAGGTGGTTTTCGCCGCCGATGAGCAGGTGCTTGAGGGCGTCGACCTTGACCGGCTCCTGCCAGTCGGGGTTCACGGCGACCGACTTGCCGTTGAGGAGGATCTCCGCGCCGTTGTCGCAGGTGGCGCTGAGGGTGGCGGCCTTCGGGGTCAGCTTGACGTTGAAGCGGTGCTGGAAGGTGACCTGCTCGTCGTTGGGCGACTTTTTCGACAGCCAGATCCACTGTGGCGCGGCCTGGGCGGCACCGGCGAGGGCGAGAAGGGCGGGGAGGAGGAGACGGATTTGCATCGCGCGGAATGGAGCGCGCGGGGCCCGGGGGTCAACCGGATTGCGCCGGCCTCACTCCGAGCGCGGGCGTCGCCCCTGGGCATGCAGCAGGGCCTCCGAACCGGCCGGCACCGGCGCGCCGGCGGTGATCCAGGCGCGCAAGACCTCGACATCGCGACGCGGGATGGCATGGCCGGTCGGCGGCATGGCACCGGGCACGGTGTCGGCAAAGGTGACCACCTGGAAGAAGCGGCTTTGCGCCGGCTGACCCGGCACGATCCAGTTGCCGGGACCGATCAGGCGGCGCAGGGCGGCGGTGCTGTGGATCGGCGGCATGTGCGACAGGCGGTTGTCGCCATGGCAATGCACGCAGTGGGTTTCCAACACCCGGCGGGCGTCGCGGAAACCGGCCTCGACCTGCGGGTCTGGCGATGGCTGGCAGGCACTGAGCAGGGCGACAAGCGTCGCCAACAGACAGGGAAGGGAGCGGGTCATGCGTAAATCCAGTATCGCATCAAACCGCTGTCGATGAAACCGGAATGCGCGGTTGGGTCGCCAATTTCCGGCTTGCCATGCCCGGGGACATCGCCCAAGTATCGACGCATTCGCCCGGGCCAGATCGGGCATCTTTTTTCCCGCATTCACGTGTTGAAATCCCAGTCCTTTCTCATTACCGGGGGCACCGGTTCCTTCGGTCACAAGTGTGTCTCCCGGCTGCTGGAGAATCCCGAGGTCCGCCGCGTGGTCATTTATTCGCGCGACGAATTGAAGCAGTTCGAGATGGCGCAGCGCTTCACCGACCGGCGCATCCGCTTCTTCATCGGCGACGTCCGCGACCGCGAGCGCTTGACCCACGCGATGGAGGGCATCGACACTGTCATTCATGCCGCCGCCCTCAAGCAGGTGCCGACCGCGGAGTACAACCCCTTCGAGTGCATCAAGACCAACGTGCTCGGTGCCGAGAACGTCATCCAGGCCTGCATGGCGGCCGGCGTGCGCAATGTCGTGGCTCTGTCGACCGACAAGGCCGCCGCGCCGATCAATCTGTACGGGGCCACCAAGCTCTGCTCCGACAAACTCTTCATCGCCGCCAACAACGTGCGCGGCGGCCAGGACATCCGCTTCAGTGTCGTCCGCTACGGCAACGTCATGGGCTCGCGCGGTTCGGTGATCCCGTTCTTCCTGGAACGGCGCAAGACCGGCGTGTTGCCGATCACCGACACGCAGATGACCCGCTTCAACATCACCCTCGACGAGGGGGTGGACCTGGTGATGCATGCCTTGGACCACGCGCTCGGCGGTGAGATCTTTGTGCCGCGCATCCCCTCCTATCGCATTGGCGACGTCGCCACGGCCATCGGTCCGAAGTGCGAGCAGCCGATCGTCGGCATCCGCCCCGGCGAGAAGATCCACGAGGAGATGATCACCGAGACCGACGCCCTGCAGACGATCGAGACGGAGCGGTACTACATCATCGTGCCGATGCTGTATGGTCACACGGCGGCCAAGCTCATGGAGCGTTATTCGGCGGCCCACGGCGGCACGCCGGTGCCGGCCGGCTTCTCCTACAACTCCGGGAAAAACACCGACTGGCTGAGCGTGGAGCAGATCCGCGAGCTGATCCGCCAGCACGTCGATCCGGGCTTCACGGTCGAGGCATGAGCGACCCCTTTCTGCCCTACGGTCGCCAAAGCCTCGACGAGGCGGACATCGCCGCGGTGGTGGAGGTCCTGCACTCCGATTTCCTGACCCAGGGACCGGCCGTGCCGCGCTTTGAAAAGGCGGTGGCCGGCTGGTGCGGCGCCCGTCACGGCATCGCCCTCGCCAACGGCACCGCCACCCTGCACTGTGCCGCCAAGGCGCTCGGGCTGGGGCATGGCGACCACCTGTGGACCTCGCCGATCACCTTTGTCGCCTCGGCCAATGCGGGCCGCTACTGCGGCGCCAAGATCGACTTCGTCGACATCGATCCCGCCACCGCGCTGATGTGCCCCGAGCGGCTGGAGGCCAAGCTGGTCCAGGCCGAAAAGGACGGCACGCTGCCGAAGATCGTCGTGCCCGTGCATTTCGCCGGTCAGTCCTGCGACATGCCGCGCCTGCATGCGCTCGGCCAAAAGTATGGCTTCAAGATCCTCGAAGACGCCGCCCATGCCCTCGGCGGTGAATTCCTCGGCGAGCGCATCGGCAATGCCAAATGGTCGGACGCCGTCTCGCACAGCTTTCATCCGGTGAAGATCATCACCAGCGGCGAGGGCGGCATGATCACCACCAACGACGACGAGCTCGCCTGGCGCATCGCCACCCTGCGCACGCATGGCATCACCCGCGAGCCGGACCGGATGCAGGGTGAATCGCATGGCCCGTGGTACTACCAGCAGTTGGAGCTCGGCTTCAACTACCGCCTGACCGACCTGCAGGCGGCGCTCGGCGCCAGCCAGATGGGCAAGCTGGAAGCCTTTGCGCGTCGCCGCCGCGAGCTGGCCGACCTGTACGATCGCGAACTCGCCGGCCTGCCGCTGCGACCGCTGGCGCGCGACCCGCGCGGCATCAGCGGCTGGCATTTGTACATGATCGTGCTCGACCTCGACGCCATTCGCCCGCGGACGCGTCGCCAGGTCTTCGAAAGCCTGCGCGCCCAGGGCCTCGGCGTGAATGTACACTACATTCCCGTGCATCTGCAGCCCGACTACGCCCGGCTGGGTTTTGAACCCGGCATGTTCCCCGAGGCCGAGCGTTATTACGAGGCCTGCATCACCCTGCCGCTGTTCCCGGCCATGACCGATGCCGACGTGACCCGCGTGCGCACCGCGCTTGAACAGGCGCTGGCGGCGTGACAGTTTGATTTGCACCCCTCTTCTCATGTCAGCCGTGGCCATCATCCTCGCCCGCAGCGGCAGCAAGCGCATCCCGGGCAAGAACCTGCGGTTGTTCCTCGGGCATCCGGTCATTCACTACCCGATCCGCGCGGCGCTGGAATCCGGCTGCTTCGACGAGGTCATGGTGTCGACCGATGATGAGCAGATCGCCGCGGTGGCCCGTGCGGCCGGGGCGGTGACGCCGTTCAAGCGCACGCCGGAGAACGCCAGCGACCAGGCCACCACCACCGATGCCCTGCTGGAGGTCATCGCCCAGTATCGCGCGGCGGGTCGCGAGTTTGACTTCATCTGCGGCATGTATGCCTCCGCGCCGCTCATTTCCGTGGACCACCTGCGCGCCGGCTGGGAGATCATCAAGAATGACCCCAAGGCGCAGACGGTGATGCCGGTGATCCGCTACGGCTATCCGGTGCAGCGCGCCTTTGTCGTCGAGCAGGGACAGTTGCAACTGATGATGCCCGAGTTTGGGTTCACCCGCTCGCAGGACCTGCCGGTTGCCTACCACGACGCCGGGCAGTGGTACTGGATGCGCGTGGCCGACTTTGAGCGCGGTCGCAAGGTGTTTGCCGACCGCTGCCTGCCGCTGGAGCTTTCCGAGCTGGAGGTGCAGGACATCGACAACGAGGTCGACTGGAAACTCGCCGAATTGAAGGCACGCATTCAAAAGGGACTGCTGTGAAACGGCTCCTGCTTCGCGCCGACGCCTCCGCCGCCATGGGTACGGGGCATGTCATGCGCTGCTTGGCCCTGGCGCAGGGCTGGCAGGACCTCGGCGGCGAGGTCGCCCTGCTCGCCGCCGAATTGCCCGAGGCCCTGGCCGAGCGCTGTCGCGAGGAAGGCATCGAGGTGCGGCGGTTGCCGGATGGGTCTGCCGATGCCGAAATCACGGCCGAGCAAGCGGCGCAGGCCGACTGGCTCGTGGTCGATGGTTACCACTTCGAGGCCGATTACCTCGCGGCGGTGACGGGTTCGGCAAGGCGGGTGCTGCAGGTCGATGATCTGGGTTTGCCGGAGCCGAGTGCGGCCGGCTTGATCCTGAATCAGAATGTGACCGCCTCGCCCGCGCTCTATCCCTGGGCCACGGACACCGAAAACCTGCTGTTGGGCGGTCGCTACGCCCTGCTGCGCCGCGAGTTCCGCGCGCCGCGGTCGCCACGTCGTTTCAACGGTCCGGCCCGCCGGGTTCTGGTCAGCTTCGGCGGCAGCGATCCCTGCGATTTCACCCGTCGCGCCATCGAGGCGCTGCTGCTGTGTCCCGACCTGCAGGCGAAGATCGTGGTCGGTGCCGCCAATCCGCGCCAGGAGGAATTGTGCGACCTGGCAGCACCGGCGGGGCCTCGCCTTGAGGTGCTGTCGGCCGTGACGGCGATGGTGCCGCTGATGGATGAGGCGGACTTCGCCTTGAGTGCCGGTGGCAGCAGCGTGCTCGAACTCGCCGCGCGCGGATTGCCGGCCCTGGTGGTTGCCATTGCCGACAACCAAACCGCCATCAGCGAAGCCCTGCACACGCGCGGGCTGATGCGCAGCCTGGGCTGGCATGCCTCGGTGGATGTGCCGACCCTGGCGCAGGCGCTGACCGCGTTCGCTGAGGATGCCAAGGCACGCGAGGCTTTTTCGCTCGCCGCGCTCGACCTGGCCGACGGCCGCGGCGCCCTGCGCGTGGCGGAAGCGATGCTGGCGCGTTCGGCGCTGGAGCTGCTGCGCCTGCGGCCAGCAACCGAGGACGATGCGCGTCTGCTGCTCGACTGGGCCAACGATCCCGCCGCGCGCGCCGCCTCGTTTCAGGGCGGTGCCATTGGCTGGGAGGAGCATGTCGCCTGGCTGGGGCGTCGCCTTGCCGATCCGGACTGCCTGTTGTGGCTGGCCGAGACACCGGCAGGCGAGCCGGCGGGGGTGGTCCGCTTCGATCTGGCGGCCGACGGCGTGGCGACGATTTCGCTCAACCTGGCACCGGCCCAGCGCGGTCGCGGGCTGGCCTCGCCGCTGATTCTGGCGGCCTGCCAGGAACTGCGGCGCACGCATCCGGCGGCGACGGTGCGCGCCCTCATCAAGCCGGAGAACACCGCCTCGCAGCGGGCCTTCGCGCGTGCCGGGTTTGAGCCGGTGGAGGATGTCGTTGTGGCTGGACAAGCGGCCCGTTGCATGATTCAGAGGGGGGCATGAGCGAGCACAGCATCCAGATTGGCGGACGCACGGTCGGCCCGGGCCGGCCCTGCTACATCATTGCCGAGATGTCGGCCAACCACGGCCAGGACCTCGAGCAGGCGCTCGCCATTGTCCGCGCCGCCGCCGAGGCGGGGGCCGATGCGGTCAAGCTGCAGACCTACACGCCCGACACCCTGACGATCGACTGCGATGCCGCCGATTTTCGCATCGGCAAGGGCACGATCTGGGAGGGGCGCAACCTCTACCAACTTTATGCCGAGGCCTTCACGCCCTGGGAATGGCAGGCCCGGCTCAAGGCCGAGGCGGAGGCGCTGGGCATGGACTGTTTCTCCACCCCCTTCGACGCCACGGCGGTCGATTTCCTCGAAGACCTCGGCGTGGTCTGCCACAAGATTGCCTCGTTTGAAATCGTCGATCTGCCCCTGATCCGGCGCATCGCCGCCACCGGCAAGCCGATCATCCTGTCGACCGGCATGGCCACCCTGGCCGAGATCGAGGAGGCGGTGACGACCGCGCGTGCGGCTGGCTGCACCCAGCTCGCCCTGCTCAAGTGCAACAGCGGGTACCCGGCGCCGCCCGAGGAGATGAACCTGCGCACCATCCCGCACCTGGCACAGGCCTTTGGCGTGCCGACCGGTCTGTCCGATCACACCCTGGAGATCGCGGTGCCGGTCGCGGCGGTGACGCTCGGTGCCTGCATCCTGGAGAAGCATTTCACCCTCGACCGCTCCGTGCCCGGACCGGACAGCGCCTTCTCGCTCGAACCGGCCGAGTTCAAGGCGATGGTGCAGGCGGTGCGCACGGCGGAAAAGGCGCTCGGCGGCGTCCGCTACGCCCCCTCCGAACGCGAGCTGCCCAGCCGCGCCTTCCGCAAGTCGCTCTACGTCGTGCGCGACCTCGCCGAGGGCGAGGCTTTCACGGCCGACAACGTCCGCTGCATCCGTCCCGGCCATGGCCTGCACCCGCGCCACCTGGAGCAGGTGCTCGGCGCGCGCGCCCGTCGCGCCCTGGTGCGCGGCACCCCGCTGAGCCTGGCCGACCTCGCCTGAGGCCCCGGCGAGGGCAGGGCGGCGTTTGACATTGGCCGCGCTTGCCTGCAAGAAGGTCGCGATGACCGAGATCCGCCCGCTTGAACTGCCCTTCCGGGGCGAGCGCAGCTACCTGCACGGCACCGACCTGCACCAGGCGATCACCGCCGCGCTGCCGGAACCGCCGCCGCCGGGACCGGTCAACCTGACCTTCCACCACCTGCTCCGGCATCAGCCCGATCTGGTGCTGTCGCGCGACAGCCTGCTGCACCTGCGTGAGGATACGGCCTTCCGCGGCGAGATCCGCTGGGGCACGGGCACGGACCTGCTGCACGCCGTGCTGCTGGAGAGCGACCGGCCGGTGACGGCGCGCAAGCCCTGCAACGAACCCGAGGTGGCGGCCGCGGCCACGGTCGATGTCGCCGCCAAGACCGCGGTGCTGCACGCCCCGGCGCCCGGCCTGCCGATCGAACAGATCGTCTTCCTCAACAAGCGCCTGCATCTGGAAGTGCTGCCGCACCTCAGTCCCAAATGGCTGTTTGCCCGATTGGAACTCGTGGCGCCGCTGGCGGCCGAGCCGGTCGAAGAACTCACGGTCAGTCTGCGCCAGGTGCTCGGCAATCGTTTCACCCGCAGTGAAATCACCTCCGGGGGACGTCGCCTCGGTTTCATCTCCTTCTCCACCCCGCAATGAGCGTCGTTCGCCTCACCCGTCTGGCTTCCCACGTCCCGCCGGGACGGATCGACACCCGTGAGCGCGGTCGCGCCTTTGACTACGGCGATGACTTTCTCGAGGGCAAACTCGGCACCACGGGTCTGGCCGTGAAGGAGCCGGGTCAGCAGGCGTCCGACCTCTGCCTGCAGGCGGCGAAGGCCTTGGTTGACCAAGGGGTGTCGCTGGACGGCATCGGCGCGGTCATCGTCTGCACCCAGACGCCGGATCACCATGGCATTCCGCACACCTCGGCGGTCGTGCATGCCGGTCTCGGCCTGCCCGACGACTGCGCCTGCTTCGACATCTCGCTGGGCTGCTCGGGCTATGTCTATGGCCTGTCGATCGCCACGGCCTTCCTGCAGGCGAATGGCATTGCGCGCGGCTTGTTCTTCACCAGCGATCCCTATTCGGCCATCATCGATCCCGCCGATCAGGCCACGGCCCTGCTGTTTGGCGATGCCGCCACGGTCAGCCTGCTCGAAGCCGATCAACCCGGCTGGCAACTGGTCGACACCGTCTTCGCCACCCAGGGCGCCGGCGGCGGCGCCATCCACAATCGCGAGGGGCGGCTGGCGATGAACGGTCGCGAGGTCTTCAACTTCGCCATGACCGCCGTGCCCAAGCAGATCCGCAGCCTGCTGGAGCGGCGGGAGCTGGGGCTCGAGGACATCGACCTGGTGGTCCTGCATCAGGGCAGTCGGTACATCGTCGAAAAACTGCGCGAACGCCTGCGTCTGCCGGCCGAAAAGGCGCCGGTGCACCTGGCCGGCATTGGCAACACCGTCTCCTCGGCGATTCCGCTGGCCCTGGAAAGCGCCTTGAAAGCCGGCGCGCCCCGGCGCATTCTGCTCAGCGGCTTCGGCGTCGGTCTCTCCTACGCCACCGCCCTGCTCGAACGCCACGACTGACCTTTTTCTCATGAGCGACACCGCCTCCGCCCTCCTGGCCATCCTCCAGGAAAATGTTCCCGGACTCCAGTTTGATCCCGCCGTCGACGGCGACCGCCCGCTCACCGAAGCCGGCGTGGATTCCCTCGACAAGATGTCGATCCTGCTCGCCGTGCAGGAGAAGTGGGACCGCGAGTTCAGCGAGGAGGAGATCGCCGCCCTCGTCAGCTTCAATGACATCTGCCGCAAGGTTGGCGCGCCGTGAGCCGCCGTCCGCCACGCCGACCGACATGGAGTCCGAGACCCTGCACGGCCTGCTGAGCCGACTTTTCCCGATCTGCCGCAGCCTCACCGGCGACGGCGTGCGCGCGACCCTGCGCATCCTGCAGGAGCATCTGCCGGCCTTGCAGATCCATGAGGTGGCCAGCGGCACCCGCTGCCTCGACTGGGAAGTGCCGCCGGAATGGAACATCCGCGGCGCCCGCCTGATCGGTCCGGACGGCGAGGTGGTGGTCGATTTTGCCGATCACAACCTGCACATCGTGGGCTACTCGGAGCCGGTCGATCGCGAACTGACGCTTGAGGAGCTGCAGCCGCACCTGCACTCGCTGCCGGATCAGCCCGAGGCCATTCCCTATGTCACCAGTTACTACCGCCGCACCTGGGGGTTTTGCCTGAGCCATGCGCGCCGCCAGGCCCTCAAGCCGGGACGTTATCGCGCGGTCATCGATGCCACCCTGGCGCCCGGCAGTCTGACCTATGGCGACCTCGTGCTGCCGGGGGAGACGACCGATGAAATCCTGGTCTCGACCTATGTCTGCCATCCGTCGATGGCGAACAACGAACTCTCCGGTCCGGTGGTCGCCACCTGGCTGGCCAAGCACCTCGCCGCCCTGCCGCGGCGTCGGCACACCTTCCGCTTCATCTTCATCCCCGAGACCATCGGCAGCATCGTGTATCTGTCGCGCCATCTGGAGCACCTGAAGCGGCACGTGAAGGCGGGTTTCGTTGTCACCTGCGCCGGCGACGACCGCGCCCATTCCTGGCTGGCCTCGCGTTTGGGCAACACCCTGGCCGACAAGGCCACCGCCCATGTCATGCGCCACCGGCATCCGGATCACCAGGCCTACTCCTGGCTGCAGCGCGGCAGTGACGAACGCAACTTCTGCTGGCCGGGCGTGGACCTGCCGGTGTGCTCGATCCTGCGCAGCAAGTACGCCACTTATCCGGAGTATCACACCTCGCTCGACAACCTCGAACTCGTCACCGAGTCCGGCCTGCGCGGCGCTTTCGACAACCTGCGCACGGTGGTCGAGTGCCTGGAGCAAAACGCCGTGCTGCAGGCGACCACGCTCGGCGAGCCGCAACTCGGCAAGCGCGACCTCTATCCCGCCACCAGCGTCAAGGAGGCCGGGGCCGGCACGCCGATCACCTCCGCGCGCACCTTGGTCGATCTGATGGCCTACTGCGACGGTCAGCACGATCTCTTCGAGGTCGCCGACCGCCTCGGCAAGCCGGTCTGGGAGCTGTTTCCCGGCGTGCAAACCCTGCTTCAGCACGGCCTGCTGCGGCCGGCCGATCCCCGCGCATGAGCTTCAAGGCCCACTACGCCAACGCCGATGTCGCCGCCGCCTTCGCGTCGCTCGGGTTGGCGCGCGGCGATGTGGTGTATCTCTCCGGCAATCTCGGCAACCTCGGCTTTCATGCCTCGGGCAGCAAGACCGCGACGCTGGAGGGATTTCTTGCCGCCCTGTTCGAGGTGATTGGTCCGGAGGGCACGGTCGTGGTGCCGACCCATTCCTTCTCGCTCTGCAACACCGACCGCGTGTTTGATCCGCAGGCGACGCCGAGCGAGACCGGGCCGCTGACCGAGTTCGTGCGCACCCGGCCGGGCGCGGTGCGCCAGTTCCATCCCTTTGCCTCGGTCACCGCCCTCGGGGCCCGCGCGGCGGAGATCTGTGCGCCGGGCGCCCGCCACGCCTACGGCCCGAACACGCCCTTTGCCCGCCTGCTCGAAGCCAATGCCTGGGGCATCAGCGTCGGTCTGCCGCCGAACCGCACCTGCAGCATCGTCCATCACGTCGAGCAGACGATGGCGGTGCCCTACCGTTACACCAAGGAGTTCCTGCAGCCGGTGCGCCGACCCGAGGGCGTGGTCACCGAACCCTTTTACCTGCTGGTCACCCGTCGCGATGTCGACCTGGTGCGCGACCAGAACGAAAAGCTGTTCGCGCATCCACGGCTCGCCGCCGGGGTCGGTCGTGTGCCGCTCGGCATGGGCGGGGTCGCCGCCTACCGCCTGCGCACGTTGGTCGATGCGGCGGTCGACCTGATGAGTCACGACCTCTACGCCTGGCTGCGTCAGCCGCCGGTGCAGCGGCCCTTCCAAAGCTGAAGCCATGAACACCTCGCTGCCCGCGCCCCGGCTCGCACAGTACGTCGCCAGCCAGTTGAACACCTTTTATCCGGACGACGACCTCGTTGAGGCGGTGCGACTCGAGCCCTTGGTCGAGCAGGTGCTGGGCGAGTTGGAAACCGGTTTGGCCGCCTTCCACAACGCCTATTTCTGGCGCGAGGGTCGCATCCATTTCAACCACCTGCACGGCGACCAGTACCTGCTCTTCCTGTACCGCCTCGGTCGCTTGGCCGGCAAGTCGGGACCGGAGTTCCGCAGTCTGCTCGACAAGACCTACCTGCTCAACAAGGCCCTGCACGCGCTGGACCTCTACCCGCAGGTGGAACTGCCCGCCGCCTGCTGGCTGGCGCATCCGGCCGGCACGGTGATCGGTCGCGCCGAGTACCAGGGCCCGCTGGTGGTCATGCAGGGCTGCACGATCGGCAACAAGGCGGGGACTTATCCGGTGATCGGCAGTCGCGTCGTGCTCTGCGCGCAGACGACGATCCTCGGCGGCTGCGAGATCGGCGACGATGTCTGCTTCGGGGCTGGCAGCCTCGTGCTCGACGAAAAGATCCCGAGTGGCTCGACGGTGGTGGGTCGCAGTCCGAACCTGCGCATCATCCCGAAAAGGGCGAACCTGATCGAGCGCATGTTCAGGGCGGAGGGATGAGGGATGGCTTGTGCCTCCGCTTGTTCATCCCTGACACAGGCTTGCTTTCGGTCGGGAAAGGAAAACCGCGCGGTTGGCTCGGCGTTGTGGCAGACTGACGTTATGCTGACTCCGATCCTTGCCCTGGTAGTCATTGCCCTGGTCTCCCTGCTGGCGGTGCGCGTTGGTGCGACTGCCCTGATGATGACTGGCCTGAGCTGGGACACGGCCAGCTTTCAGGCGTACTCGGCCTTTTTCGGCGTGGGCTTCACGACGCGCGAGGCGGAGATGGTGGTGAATCATCCGGTGCGCCGGCGCATCATTCGCGACCTCATTCTGGCGGGCAACATCGGCCTGACCTCGGCGCTGGCGGCCTTGGTGGTGTCCTTCCTGCAAACCAGTCACAGTGGCGAGATCCTGCTGCTGGTCGCCGGCATCAGCCTGGGTGTGATCCTGCTGCTGACGCTTTCGCGGGTGGGCTGGCTGCAGCGCTCGCTCGACCATGTCATCCAGGGCATGCTGGAGCGTTCGGGTGTGGTGCGCGCGCTCGACTACGAGCTGCTGCTGCGCATCCGCCAGGGTTACGTGGTTTCCGAGGTCGAGGTGCTGCCGGGCACCCTGCTGACCGGGCGCACCCTGCGCGAGGCGCGGCCCTGGGACCGCGGGGTCATCATCCTGGCGGTGCGTCGAGGCGATGACTTTCTGTCGGGTCTGCCTGGACCCACCACGGTCATCGAGCCTGGCGACGTCCTGACGGCTTACGGTCAGGAGAGTGCCCTGCAGAGCCTGATTGAACCGGTCGGCTGAGTGCTGATTCAGGGAACGCCGGTTGGGGGCAGCAGCCCTCGCCAGGACCGGCGTCAGTTCTCGACGGTGGCGACCGCCATGGCAGCGATGCCTTCCTCGCGACCGACGAAGCCCATGCGCTCGTTGGTGGTGGCCTTGATGCCGATGCGATCGGGCGTCAGGCCAAGGGAGGCGGCGATCTTTTCCTTCATCGCCGGCGCGTGCTTCATCACCTTCGGGGCCTCGGCGATGAGGGTGCTGTCGATGTTGTTGAGGGTGTAACCGTGTTCGCGGGCGAGTTCGGCGCACTTCTCCAGGATGCGCAGGCTGGAGATGCCCTCGATGCTCATGTCGGTGGGCGGAAAGTAGAAGCCGATGTCGGGCAGGCCCATGGCGCCGAGCACGGCGTCGGCGATGGCGTGGCTGAGCACGTCGGCATCGGAATGGCCGTTGAGCCCGCGGCTGTGGGGGATGTCGACGCCGCCGAGGATGAGCGGGCGTCCTTCTGCAAAGCTGTGTACGTCGTAGCCGATGCCGGTGCGGATCATGAGGAGAGGGGGAGTCAGGCGGGGCGGCCGCCGAAGGTGCGCATTTGGGCGCGGTACTCGCGCGGGGTGCGGCCGACGACCTCGCGGAAGCGGCGGTTGAAGTTGGCGAGGTTGCGGTAGCCGCAGTCGAGGGCGATGTCGGTGATGTTGTGCTGGTCCTCGGCGATCAAACGGCAGGCGCGGCCGATGCGCACCTCGTTGATGTACTCGGGCACGGTCTTGCCGGTGCGCGAGCGGAAGAAGCGACTGAAGGCGCCCTCGCTCAGGTGGGCGAGCTTGGCGAGCTGGGCGCGGTCAATGTCCTCGGTGAGGTGCTCGTGAATGAAGTCGCAGACCCGCTCCATGCGGCCCTGGTCGGTGGCGTGCAGCGTCGGTTCGTAACTGGCGCTGGCGAGCGCGCGCAGATCCTTGGCGCGGGCGAGCAGGTCGAGGATGGCGAGCAGGTCGACCACCCGGGTCAGGCCACTGGCACCGGCGAGGTGGCGCAGGCGCTGGGCGACTTCGCGCCGGGTCTGGCCGCGCACTTCCAGGCCGCGCGCAGCGCGGCGCAGCAGGCGGCGCACGCCCTCCATTTCGGGTCGGTCGAGAAACTCGCGACCGAGGAAGTTTTCCTCAAAACGCACGACGATGGCGTCGACGCCGCCCTTGTCTTCATCCTGATGCCAGACATGCGGCAGGTTGCTGCCGAGCAGGACCATGTCGCCATCGGTCAGCGGCGCAATGTTGTCGCCCACCACCCGGTGGCCGCTGCTGCGCACGGCGAGGGTTAGCTGGAACTCTGGATGGAAGTGCCAGCGCGTTCCGTAATCGGGGCCCTGGATGAGCTCGCAATGGAACGACTCCCAGTCCCGGCGCGGCACTTTCTCAAAGACGGGCTTCATGGCGAGAGAGTAAAGACGGGATCCGTGAAAAAGCCACCTCAGGCTCACGCGGCCGGCCAGTTCCGGACAAAGTCGGCGAGGCGACGGGCGTCGTCGATGCCGGGCACCTGCGTGCTGGTGCACTCGCCGGGGCTGAACTCGCCGCGCGCGGCGATGCGTCCCGCCTTCCAGACGCGGGCGGTCGGGGCATGCGGGCCGACCTGGCGGGGGTCGCTCCAGGTGTGGATGCCGAGCGTGCGCGGGTTGATCGCGGCGGCGATGTGCATGGGGCCGCTGTCGACGCTGATCACCGCGCGCGCCTGGCGCAGGCACCAGACCAGTTCGGGCAGGCTGGTGCGGCCGCTGAGATCGATGAGGTGGTCGCCGCGTGGCAGGGGTTCGTGGCCGGGCAGGCCGACGAGGGCGACGGTGGCCGGCGCCAGGGCGTCGCAGAGCGCCTGCAATACCTCGGGGGGCAGCGACTTGCCGCGGCCACGCGACCAGGGATGGACGACGAGGACGTCATCGCGCTCGGGCCAGCCGGCCGGGCGGGAGCCGGTCGGCAGCGGCGTTTCGAGGGTCGCGGGTTCGATGCCGAAGGCGCGGACCAGGGCGAGGTTGCGGTCGAGCGCATGGGCGCCGGCATCGACGGCGACCACGTGATCGTGCAGCAGGCGGGCGCCCTCGCGCGAGTCGGACATGCCGACGACTGGGCAGGCGCCGCTGAGGCGGGCGAGCACGGCGCTGCGCAGCAGGCCCTGGAAGTCGAGGGCGATCTCCGGCTGCGTGCGCGGCAGGCGTCGCCAGTGGCGGGCCCAGGCGGCGAAGCGGGTCAGGCCGGAGAGGCCGCGGAAGGTTTTGCGCGGGAAGGGGAGGACCTCGTCGACCGCGGGATTGTCGAGCAGCAGCGGGGTCCACTCGGTGTTGGCGAGCCAGCGGATGCGCAGGTGCGGGTGAGCGCTGCGCAGGGCCTGGATAGCCGGCAGGGTGTGGACGATGTCGCCGAGCGAGCTGGGCTTGACGATGAGGGCGGAGCGGAAGCCCGCAAGGCCGGGCAGGGGGGCGGCGCTCATCGCTTACTTGCCGAGGGCGAGGCGTTCCGCGAGCAGGACGGGCAGGCCGGCGGCGCGGATCTTGTCCTGGGCGGTCTGGATGTCGTACTCGACGCGGCGGATGCGGATGCTCTGCTCGTCGGAGTCGTAGATCGCGTAAGCGGCGCGCCAGTCACCATCGCGCGGCTGGCCGACACTGCCGACATTGACGAAGTACTTCACGCCGCGCTGCAGCAGCACCTCGCTGCCGCGGGCGGCGCGCACGGCGTCCTCCTTCTCAAAGATGCGCGGCACGTGGGTGTGGCCGTAGAAGCAGATCTGGGTGAACTGGTAGCTGAAGCTGGCCATCGCATCGAAGCGGTTGGTCACGTAGCCCCAGCTGCCGGGCGAATCGAGGGTGGCATGAACGATGGTGAAATCGCGCACCTGGCGGACGAGCTTCAGTTCACGCAGCCACTGGCGCTGCTCCTCGCTGAGCTGCTCGCGGGTCCAGAGCAGGGCGGCCTGGGCCAGCGGGTTGAGTTCCTCCAGATTGCTGGTGCCGGCGGCGCCGTCGTCGTGGTTGCCACGCACGGCGGGGCAGTTCAGCTCGCGGACGATTTCCAGGCATTCCGAGGGATTGGCCGCGTAACCGACGATGTCGCCCAGGCAGACATGGCTCTCACAGCCCTGCTCGTGGGCGTCCCAGAGCACGCTCTGGAGCGCTTCGAGATTGGCGTGGATGTCTCCGAAAAGGGCGAATTTCATCGGGTTGGGCGACGGAACAAACCCCATACCATCGGAAACACAGGGTAAAAATCAAGCAAATCGGCTCGCATTCGCTGTTGTTGCTTCACGCAGGCGTTGTGCGCCGGCATAAACGTTCATCGTGCCGCCGCGCAGAAAGCCGATCAAAGTCTGGTTGGCAGCGCGCGCGAAATCGACCGCCAGGCTGCTCGGCGCTGAAATGGCGGCGAGGAAACCGATGCCGCCGGCGAGGGCCTTTTGGACGATCTCAAAGGACACGCGGCCGCTGACCAGCAGCAGGTGGCGGTCGAGCGGCAGCAGGCCGTGGAGCAGGGCATGGCCGAGCACCTTGTCGAGGGCGTTGTGACGGCCAACATCCTCGCGCAGGACCAGCAGGTTGCCGTCGAGATCGAACAGGGCGCTGGCATGCAGGCCGCCGGTCAGCTCAAAGGCGGCCTGGGCGGCGCGCAGGCGGTCGGGCAGGGCGGCGACCAACGTCGCATCGACCTGGAAATCGGAGATCGCCGGCGGGAAACGCTGGAAGACCGAGTCGATGCTGGTCTTGCCGCAGAGGCCGCAACTGGAGGCGCTGAAGACGTGGCGCGTCAGCGATTGCCAGTCGACCTGCGTGCCGCCGAGCAGCACATCGACGACGTTGCCATGGTGGTTGTCGGTGCTCGGGCACTGCGAGATCTCCAAAAGGTCGCGCGGCCGCGTCACCACGCCCTCGCTGACCAGGAAGCCGGCGGCCAGTTCCTCGTCGTGGCCGGGCGTGCGCATGACGACGGCGACGCTGCGGCCCTCGACACGGATTTCCAGGGGTTCCTCGCGGGCGACGACGTCGCCGCGCTGTTCGGTTGTGCCGCCGAGGGTGACGCGCTGGAGTTCGACCGACTGGGTCGGCGCGGTGTCGGCCTCGGTCATGATGCCGCCTCCACGAGATCGGCGCTGACCACGCCCTGGGTGACGTGGCGCGGTTCGGCGATCAGGCCGATGAGGCGGTCGAAGCTCTCGCGGCCGCGGGTGATCTCGATCTCGACGCGCAGGAAGTAGATGGGGATGTCGCCGGGCGGCAGCTTGGGGAAGCGCACGAAGTCCTTCTCGGTGGTCAGGATGGCGTGGGCGCCGGCCTTTTCGCAGCGCTCGATGAACTGGGTGATCTCCTTTTCCTGGAAGCGATGGTGGTCGGTGAAGCGGCGGGTCCACTGCACGCGCGCGCCGAGTTTGCGCAGGCCGTTCTCAAAGCTCTCCGGTACGGCGATGCCCGACAGGGCGCCAACGTATTTGCCGCTCATGGCATCGAGCGGCAGGCGCTCGCCGGTGTGGATGTGTTCGAAGTGCACCGGCCGGTGCCGGCACTCGATGATCTCGGCGACCCGGTTGTGCTTGCGGATCTGCTCGATGATCTCGGCGCTGTCGCCATCGGACTTGGTGAGGAAGATGTAGCTGGCGCGGCGCAGACTGGCCGGCGGCTCGCGCAGGGTGCCGCGCGGCAGCATGTAGCCGGTGCCGAAGGGCGCGGTTTTGTCGACCAGGACAATGTCGTGGCGGTGCTTGAGCTTGAGGTACTGCAGGCCGTCGTCGAGCAGCAGGACGTCGGCGCCGAACTTGCGGATCGCGTGGGCGCCGGCCTTGACGCGGTTGCGGTCGACCACCACCGGCACGCCGGGGCAGTTTTGCGCCAGCATGTAGGGTTCGTCGCCGGCGACGTAGGAATCGAGCAGCACGCGCTCGCCGTCGGAGACCACGCGTGGCAGCGGCTCGCGCGGCTTGCGCGCCAGGCCGAGTTTGGCGGCGAGGCGCCAGCCAAGCGGCAGCTTGCGCTGGCGCTTGCTTTTGTAGCCGCGGCTGAGGATGGCGACCCGGCGACCGCGGGCGAGCAGGGCCTTGGCGAAGAGTTCGACCACCGGCGTCTTGCCGGTGCCGCCGACGGTGATGTTGCCGATGCTGATGACCGGCACGCCGAGGTGATGGTCGTGCAGGTAGCGCTCGCGGTAGAGAAAGAGGCGCAGGCGCACGGCGCCTGAGTACACGCCCGAGAGCAGGCGGAAGGCTGCGCGCAGCAGGGTCGGCCGCAGACCACGCTTGTGGTGGATGATCACCTCGATGAGGTAGGCTTCGAGATCTTCCAGGGTGTCTTTCATCCGGGGCCGGGGTCGATTCATAACCCGGCTGCGCCACCGGCTCAACCCTGAGCTTGCCGCCTTTCCACCAACCCGGCGTT
This sequence comes from Verrucomicrobiota bacterium, assembly GCA_023428335.1. Classification (GTDB taxonomy): domain Bacteria; phylum Verrucomicrobiota; class Verrucomicrobiia; order Verrucomicrobiales; family Verrucomicrobiaceae; genus Prosthecobacter. Next base: position 28,312 of record JAEYYS010000107.1, read on the forward strand.
GCCTGTCGCTCCCGCCGCGGTTATGCTGTTCCTTTCCCACCGTGAAGCCCTACTACCTGACCACCGCCATCGATTACACGAACGCGCCGCCGCACATCGGCCATGCCTATGAGAAGGTGCTGGCTGACGTCATGGCGCGCTTCCAGCGGCTGAGCGGTCGCGAGGTGTTCTTCCTCACCGGCGTCGATCAGCACGGGCAGAAGGTGCAGAAGAGCGCCGACCAGGCCGGGCAGAGCCCGCAGGCCTTCGTCGACGGCGTCACCGCCAAATTCACCGCGCTCTGGGACAAGCTGAATGTCCGCTACGACGGCTGGGCGGCCACCACCGACCCGCGCCACAAGCGCGTGGTCCAGGCCCTGCTGCAAAAGCTGCACGACGCCGGCCAGTTGTACAAGAAGGCGCACCAGGGTTTTTATTCGGTGCGCCAGGAGCAGTTCCTGACCGACAAGGAGCGCGGGCCCGACGGCCAGTTTGGCGAGGAATGGGGCGAGGTCGTCGAGCTGGAGGAGGAGAACTGGTACTTCCGCCTCAGCGATCACGTCGAGTGGCTGAAGAACCACATCAAGACCCATCCGGACTTCATCCTGCCCGCGCACCGCGCCGCCGCCGTGCTCAACGCGCTGGAGGGCGCGCCGCAGGATCTCTGCATCAGCCGCCCGGTCGAGCGCCTGAGCTGGGGCATCCCGCTGCCCTTCGACGAGCGCTTCGTCAACTACGTCTGGTTCGACGCCCTCACCAACTACATCAGCTTCGCCGGTTACCTCGCCGACGAATGCGGCAACGAGGGCCTGCCCGGCTTTGAGCAGATCTGGCCGGCTGACGCCCACGTCATCGGCAAGGACATCCTGGTGCCGGCCCACGCGGTGTATTGGCCGATCATGCTGCACGCGCTCGGTTTCCCTGACGACCACATCCCGAAACTCATCGTCCACGGCTGGTGGAACATGAAAGGCGCCAAGATCAGCAAGAGCCTCGGCAATGTCATCGACCCCGATGAACTCGCCGGCGTGTTCACCGCCGACGGCCTGCGCTACTACCTGATGCGCGACATCGCCACCGGCTACGACAGCGACTTCAGCGACGAGCGCCTGGTCATGTCCTACCGCAAGGAACTGGCCGGCGGTCTCGGCAACCTGCTCAACCGCAGCCTCAACATGGCGCACAAGTACCGCGGCGGCATCCTGCAGCCGGGTGAGTACGACGACGAGGAAAACCGCGCCCTGCGCCGGACGGTCGAGGAAGCCGGCCCGGTCTATGCCGAGAAGATGAACGCCTGGGCCATCCACGACGGCATTGCCGCGGCCTGGAAGATTGTCACCCAAGCGAATCACTTTGTCGATAGCACCAAACCCTTCTCGCTCGCCAAGGATCCCGCCCAAGCGGCGCGACTCGACAGCGTGCTTTACCACCTCGCCGAGGCCCTGGTCCACGTCAGCATCCTGCTCGACCCGATCATGCCCGAGGCGATGGCGAAGGCCCGCGCCCAGATCGGCTGGCAACGGCCGGAGGGTTTTGGACTCGGCGACCTGCGCTGGGGCCTGCTGCCGGCCGGGCATCAACTCGGCGCGCCGGTGCCGTTGTTCCCGCAGCTCGATCCCGAGACCGCCGGCGAGCGCTGGGCGGAATTCCTCAAGGCCAAACCCGGCGCCTAAGCCTCTTCGAACGATCGATCCTCATGGCCAAAACGCGTGCCCAGCGACCCCGGCGCAAGCCGCCCGCCAAGGCGCGTCGTCGGCCCAGCGCCAAGCGTCGCGACCGGAGCGATGGCGTGGCGCGGCGTCTGTTCGGTCTGCTGGTCGCCGGGTTGGTGCTGGCGGCCGTGTATCAGGCGGCGGCCGGTTGGTTCAGCCTGCGCCGGGCCGAGGCGGTCACCTTTGACGCGCGGCGCGGCACGCTCTTCCTGCCGCTGGCCGAGGCCGCGCACGCGTTGCGTTGGGAACTGCAGGAACAGGGGGTAGCGGTGCGGTTGAACGGCCGGGCAGTGTCGGCCGCGCAACTCGTGCGTTTGCCCGATGGGGCCGCCCTGGTCAGCCTGGAGGGCCTGGCCGAGGCGGGGGCCGAGGTCGAGCGTGAAACCGCGGCCGAAGCGGCGTTGGTCAGCGCCGAGGGGCGTCGGCTGCGCCGGGAAAAAGCCCCGCAGCGGGTCGAGGTCAGCCTGGCCGATCAGCGATTGCTTGCCTGGCAGGGCAGTCGTCTCATCCTCGCCAGCAAGGTCAGCACCGGTCGGCGCGGCAGCACGCCGCCGGGCGAGTTCAAGGCCGGTCCCTACAAGGCGCGCCAGCATTTCTCCAAGCTCTACAACAACGCGCCCATGCCGTGGAGTGTCCAGGTCAACGGCCACATCTTCATCCATGGCTTCACCCAGGTGCCGGACTACCCGGCCTCGCACGGCTGCATCCGCCTGCCGCTGACTGGTGCCAATCCGGCGCGCTTTTTTTACGAGTGGGTCGAGCGTGGCACGCCGGTGCGCATCCTGCGCGAGGAACTGCCGGTCAGCCCGGTTCCAGCCGTCCGTCTTTGAGGCGCAGCAGGCGGTCGCCGCGCTTCGCCAGGTTGAGGTCGTGGGTGACGACCACCAGCGTCTTGCCGGCCTCGCCGACCACACCCATGAGCATGTCCATGACCCCGCCACCGGTGGCGGCGTCGAGCTGTCTCTTATACAAATCAGACGCTGCCGACGATCGCATAATTGTAGATATCGGTGGTCGCCGTATCATTAAAAAAAAATG
>JAEYYS010000209.1 GCA_023428335.1 Verrucomicrobiota bacterium
GCTTGTAGTTGCGCACGAACTGGATCAGGCCGAAGCGGGCACCGGCCGGCAGGCTGTCGATCAGCTTCAGCGTCTCCTGCTTGATGCGGGCCAGCGGCATGCCGCTGGCGGCAGCCTTGTTGACGACGCTGCCGGAGACATCGAACAGCAGCACCAGGCGACGTCCCTCGGCCTTCAAGCCGAGGAAGCTGAAAGCCGCCGTCTTGCCGCTGCCGCCGAGGCCACCGAGTGCACCACCCAGACCGCTGCCAAGCCCGGCGCTGCCGGTGAGGCTGGCCAGTTGGTCGCTGACGAGTTCCGACGGATCGAGCGGCAGCATTTTCTGGGCATCAAAGCGCGGCAACTCCGGCAGATCGATCAGGGCTGGACGGGTGCTGACGATTTTGTCCATCAGCACCGGCTTCGGCGCCGCCGCCTCATGGGCCGCGAGGTTCAGGCGATGCTCGCGCGTTTCCGCCAGCGGAATTTTCAGGGTCTCGCGCACTTCAAACACCGCCTCGGGCTTGGCGAAGCGCCGGGCCACGACCCAGAGCCCAAACAGCGCCAGACCGGCCAGATGCAGGGCCAGACTGATCAGCAGAATCGTCACGACCACGCCGCGCCGGCTGCTGCTTGGGGTCTTCATGACCGGCGCGACCGGTGCCTCAACCGTCGGCATCATGGTTCTCCGTCCTCCCCGCCGGGATCGTCAAAGGTCACGCCCTGAATGCCGGCGCGCGCGCAGGTGTTGAGCACATCGACCAGACGCTGGTGCCTGGCCGCGTCCTCGGGTGCCAGGGTGACCAGCAACTCGCTGCCGGCCAGTCGCGCCGCCTCGCGCAATCGGAAGAGACTGCGATGCAGGCCGTCCAGCAGCGTGTCGCCCGCCTCCGCCGCAGGCGCCTCGTTGAGCAGGATGGCACCGTCGGCACGGATGAGAATCGTGTGTTCGTCAGGCACGTCCAGCGGCTCGTCCTGGGCGGCCGCGCCGGGCAGGCCGATGGGGATGTCGGCCTCTGGCTTGAGCGGACGCGCGCTGACCATGAAGAAGACGAGCAGCAGGAAGACCATGTCGATCATCGGTCCCATCGGCACTTCGACGGCAGCAGCAGGCAGGCGGCGGCGACGTTTCATGGCGGGCGGGTGCCGAAGATGACGCTGACCGCACCGGCCTCGCCGGCCAGCTTCATGAACTCGCGGATGCGCTTACCCGGGGTCTCCTTGTCGGCGCGCAGGTAGATCTTCAACGGCGGACTGGCCCGAAAACGAGCGCGCAGGTGCTCGCGCATCTGCTCGTCGCTGAGCGGCCGGTCGCCAACATGCAGCACGCCGCGCGGATCGACATTGATGATGTCGCGGTTCGACAAGTCCTCGGGCTGCACCGCGCTGGCGGCCAGAGGCAGGGCGATGTCCATCTTCTTCTGCTCCTTGCTCAGCTTCGAGGTGACCATGAAGAAGATGAGCAGCAGGAAGGTGAGGTCGATCATCGGGGTGATGTTGAACCCCACCTCCTCGGACTGCGAACGGCGCCGGCGCATGACAAAGCCATCCTCCGCAGAGGTGACCCTCAAATCAAGACATTCTTCTAGAAATATTCCTAATTCTTGACTGCCGCCGGTTCGGCTTCGACCCGCAACCAGCCCACGGTCTCCATGCCCGAGGCCAGTTCCCGCGCGCGAATCTCCCAGGTGCCCGGCGTCTCATTGGGCGCGAGGTCCAGCGGCAGGCTCAGTTTGCCGTTTTCGAGCGCATAAAAGCCGGCGCCCTCGGCTGCGCGACCGCCGGCGTCGCGGATGCGCACCTCGACCGGCACCACACCGCTGAACGGCGACTCGCCGGTCGTCGTCAGGTGCAGGGTCAGCTCCGCGCGTTGACCGACGCGGGCCGTGGCCGGGGCCTCGAGGCGGAGTTGCAGCAGCGGCTTCGGAGAGATCAGATAGATCCGGCCGTCGCAGGGACCGAGTTCACTCTTCCAGCTCACCCCGCCCTCGGCCTCGTGGCGCGGAATGACCTGGCGGGCGCGGGTGAGGTCGTAGACATGCACGCCGTCGCGCCCCAGCCTCAGGGTGGCCGTGGTGGGCAGGCCATTCTCCAGCACCAGGCCGTGCTGACCGACATAGGAGCCGGCCTCGCGCCGGTCGTTGATGGCAAAGACATAGTGGCTGTCGCCGGCGCGGCGTGTGCGCAGGATGACTTCGGCACTGTCGGCGCTCACCGCGGGCCTGACGCCGAGTTCCGGCAGGCGGGCGGCCAGCATCGAAGCGATTTCGAGCACCTTCGCCTTGTCCTGGGCGGCGTTCTTGGCGCGCCGGAAGCTCGGCACGATGACATCCGCCTTCAGAGCCGGGCAGAGAAATTCGTCCGCGATGAGGCGCCCCCCGCGCGCCTGCCAGGCGCGGATCTTGTCGACGACCGAGCGGCTGAGCACGTCGCACTCCGGCATGACCAGCAGCTTGCGACCGCTCAAGCCGTCCTTGAGCAGGGTCTCCTCAAAGATCACATCGGCCGGCGCATGCGCGTGCTGGAGGGCGAGCCAGAGATCGGCCGACCAGGTGGCATTGTAGCCGTGGCCACCGCGGCGGGCGAAGACCTGCGAGGTGAAGCTTTCCAGGAAGGCGATCTCGCGGCGTTCGTCGGGGATTTTTAATAACGCCGGCCCCAGCGGTTCGACGACCTCGCGCACGAGTTCGCGCAGCACGTGCTGGGTGTCCGGATGCGTGAAACGATAGCCGCTGCTGCTGTTGGCGGTGGGCACGAGCGACTGCCAGCCGTGATACATGAGGCCCTGCACCGGCCGCGCGATTTTCGTCCAGAAGGCCGCGCGCAGGTGCATGGGGGCGATGGTGATGTAGGCGGCATCAGGATCATGATCCTCCCAGGCCACCGGGTTCTCCGGGCGGCTCTTGCCGATCGGTGCGGTCTGGCTGCGATACCAAATGAGCTGGGTCATTTTCATCACCTTCTGGCGACGCCCCGAGGCGGCGCTCATGGCGAAGAGCTGGTCGGTGGCGAGGCCGATGCGCTGCGGATCGGGGTAGGTGTAGGTCCAGTGCGAGAGCACATCGACCGTACCGCCGGCGCCACTGACCGAGGGCTGGCGCACGGCCGGATCAAAGAAGGTCCACTGGCGGTTGCCGGCCGATTTGACGCCCTTGTTCAAGGCGCTGTGCAGCGCGTTCCAACCGTCGCCCACCGTCCAGAACCAGCGGTAGTATTTCAGGATCGGATGATCATCAGCGACCACACGATCGGCGGGAAAGTCCTTGAGCTTGGTCCAATCGACACCCGTGCGCAGATCGACCTCGGCCGGGATGTCGGTGCCGGCAAAGGCGCGGTAGTTTGCCACATCCACCGGATTGAAGGAGGGCCGGGAGGCGTCGCGCACCTCGGTGTCGATGAGCACCGTGGTGAAGGCGGGATGGCTGCCGTAGGTTCTTGCCAGGCTGCGGCCGACGTTTTCGAAGAAGGGCGGAAACTCCGGCAGCGAAGCGCAGATGTCGTGGCGGGCGAAGGCTTTGCCGTCGCGGCCGAGGCGATGGAATTCGGGTCGGTTCTCAAACAGGCGCGAGGGCGCCACGCTGGCGACCACGCCCAGCCCGGCGGCCAGGGCCTCGTCGAGACCGGCGCGCTGACGCGCGATGAACTCGGCATCGCCGGGCGGCACGTCCTTCTTCTGCGTCCAGATCTCGCCAAGCTGGGTACCGAGGCCGATGAAATGGGTGAAACCCAGGTCCTTGAGGCGCGGGATTTCCCCGGCGTTGGCGCCCCACATGACCACCGGCATGCGACCAGCCGGCAGGCGGGCCACCAACCGGAACTCGCGGGTGCGTTCGCTGGTGGCGCCGCCGGCGCTCAGGGTCGCGCGCAGCGGATAGCTGCCGGGCTTGAGCGCGGTGTTGACGGTGTAGCGTGCCGTGTGCACCGCACCGGGCGCCAGATCCGGCAGCAGGAAGGTCTCGGTTTTGCCGCCGAACTCGACCTGCAGTTGCGCGCCCTTCAGCGTTTCGCGGCGCAGGTTGGTGCAGAGGATCGACACCGCCTCCGCGCGCTCGAGGCGCTGCCAGACCGAGCGCGTGGATTCGATCGCCAGTTCCACCGGCTCAAACTTCAACGCGCCCTCGCACAGGCGCACCTCGTCGATCCGGCCGGGAAAGCCGGCATAACTGCTGCCACCGCGGTCGCCGAGAAAGAGGCCGCGCCGGCCAGGCACAACCGCGCCAAGGCCGGGCTGGGTCACCCGGCTGTGGGTGGAGCCATCAAGGTAAAAGGTCACCGTGCCGGCGGCATCGTAGGTGAAGGCGAGGTGATGCCATTCGCCGACCGGCAGGCGCAGCGGCTCGGAATAAAACGACTCCGAATGACTGCCAAAGCCGAGCGTCACCAGCAGGCGGCGCAGGCCGGCCTTGTCGGCCTCGGTGAGCTGCCAGGCATAGTCGGTGTGATTGTCGGGCACGTACTTTTTGTCGGCCAGGTAGCAGCGCGCGCCCTTGTCGAACTCCGGCTTTGGCTGCACCCACATTTCCAAGGTGAAGGCCCCTGCGGGCGAAAGCCGGCCGGTGGCCGTCACCCGGGCCTGGTGCGGCTTGTCGGCCACCGGGATGCCTTCAAAGGACTCCAGCGCGCCGCCGAAGCGGCCTTCCGCGACGGTGACCGCGCCATTGAGACTGAGGGGATTGCCCTTGCCCGAGCGATCCTGCAGTTCCTTGCCCGCATCAAAGCTCCAGCAGCCGAGCACGTGCGGACCAGAAGCGTCGGCGCCGGTGTAGCCGGTCTGCCAGGTTTCCTGGAGCGGGGCGGCGGCGAGGGCGGGGGCGAGCAGCAGGCAGGGGAAAAGGCGCATGATCGGGCGGAGTTATACCCCGCCGGCAGCACCGATGTTGCGCCGGGACCGCGTGGCCCGCCTTGCAACCCGGGCCGGACTGGGCACGTTACCCTCCCCAGCCATGTCGACCCCCAAGTACACGAATGCCCTCGCGAAGGAGAAATCGCCCTACCTCCTGCAGCACGCGCACAACCCGGTGAACTGGCTGCCCTGGGGCGACGAGGCGGTGGCCAAGGCCAAGGCCGAGGACAAGCCCATCTTCCTGTCGAGCGGCTACTCGACCTGCCACTGGTGCCACGTCATGGAGCGCGAGTCCTTCGAGAACGAGGAGATCGCCGCCTTCATCAACGCCCACTTCGTGCCGGTGAAACTCGACCGCGAGGAGCGCCCGGACGTCGACCTCACCTACATGACCTACGTGCAGGCCGCGAGCGGCGGCGGCGGCTGGCCGATGAACGTCTTCCTGACCCCGGAATTGAAGCCTTTCTTTGGCGGCACCTACTTCCCGCCGGAGAACACCCAGGGGCGCATCGGCTTTCTCAACCTGCTCAAGGAACTGCACAAGGCCTGGACCGAGGACCGCGAGAAGGTGCTGGCCGGCGCCGAGCGCTCGGTGAGCAAGCTGCAGGAGTTTCTCGATGGCGAGGCTGCGGCCAAGGAGGTGAAGACCGACGCCGTGGTGCAGAAGGCCTACGACGACCTCGCCAGCAGCTACGACTACCATGAGGGCGGCTTCAGCGGCGCGCCCAAGTTCCCGCGCTCGACCTCGATCAACCTGCTGCTGCGCATCCATCAGGCCTGGGCGAAGGACGAGACGCGGCGCAGCGAATCGGAGTGGGCCGGCGAGATGTGCGCCCGCACGCTTCGCGCCATGGCCAACGGCGGCATCTGGGATCACGTCGGCGGCGGCTTCCATCGCTACAGCGTCGACGGCTACTGGCACATCCCGCACTACGAAAAGATGCTCTACGATCAGGGCCAGCTGCTCTGGGCCTATGCCGAGGGACACCTGGTCACCGGCTCGGCCTTTTTGGCCGGTGTGGCGCGTGAGATCGCCGCCTATGCCGCGCGCCACCTGCGCCATGCCGAGGGAGGTTTTTACTCCGCGGAAGATGCCGACAGCCTGCGGGCGGAAGGCGACGAGCACAAGCACGAGGGCGCCTTCTACGTGTGGAAGGCGGCGGAGATCGACGAGTTGCTCGGCCGCGAGCGCGGCAGCATTTTTCGTTATGCCTACGGTGCCCGCCGCGACGGCAATGCCCGGCCGGAGAGCGACCCGCAGGGCGAACTCGCCGGCTTGAACACCCTGTTCAAGGCCTTCTCCGCAAAGAAGACCGCGGAGTTTTTCAAGAAGCCGGTCGAGGAGGTTCAGGAGATCCTCGCCGACGGCCTCAAGGTGCTGTTTGAAGCCCGTGCCAAGCGGCCGCGACCGCACCTCGACGACAAGGTCATCACCGCCTGGAACGGCCTGATGATTTCCGGTCTGGCTCGCGCCGGCGCGGCGCTCGGCGATGCCGGCCTGCTCGATCTGGCCGCCGGTGCGGCGGGTTTCATTCACGACAAGCTCTGCGCCGAACCCGGCAAGGGCCTGCACCGCAGCTGGCGCGAGGGCGAACGCGGGCCGCGTGGCTTCGCCACCGATTACGCCTGCCTGATCCACGGCCTGCTCGACCTCTACCAGGCCGGCTTCGACGGCCGCTGGCTGCGCTGGGCCGCCGCCCTGCAGGAGGAGATGGATGGACTCTTCCTCGACCGCGAACGCGGCGGCTACTACAGCGTGCACACCGACATGGCCCACTCGGTCCTGCGCATCAAGGAGGACTACGACGGCGCCGAGCCCTCGCCGAATTCCCTCGCCGCCCTCAACCTGGCCCGCCTCGCCGCCATGCTCGACCGCCCGGCTTGGCAGGAGCAGGCGGGACGCATTGTCGCCCTCTTCGGCGCCACCCTGGAAACCGCGCCCTCGTCGGTACCGGTGCTGGTCCTGGCCGCCGATTTCCTCGAGCGCGGCAAGCAGCAGATCGTGCTCGCGGGCGACAAGGCCAGCCCGGCCTTCCGCGCCCTTGCCGAGGTGGTGCACCGTCACCTGCTGCCGAACGCCGTTCTGCTGCATGCCGACGGCGGTGAGCACCAGGCCTGGCTCGGCACGCAGAACGCCGCGCTGGCGGAGATGAAACCGGTCGACGGCGCGCCCGCCGCTTACGTCTGCCAGAACTACACCTGCCAGGCGCCGGTGACCAGCCCTGGGGATTTGGCAAAGCTGCTGGCCTGAGAGGAGCCCTTCCGAGCGGCTCCGGCCGCCCTCCATGCGCTACTCCCTGCTCATGCATCTGGTCACCCTGGCCTGGGGTCTGACCGCCATCCTCGGCAAACTCGTGAGCCTGCCGGCCGCCGACCTCGTGCTCTGGCGCACCCTGCTCGCCGTGGCCGGTTTCACACTGCTCGCCCTCGCCCTGCGCGCGCCGCTGCGCCTGCCGGCGCGCGATGCGCGTCACCTGCTCGGCCTCGGCGCCCTGCTCGGCCTGCACTGGGTGGCGTTCTTCGCTTCCGCGCGGGTTGCCACCGCCTCGGTCAGCCTCGCCGCCCTGCCCACCGCCATGCTCTGGTGCTCGCTGCTGGAGCCCTGGATCAATGGCAGCCGGCGCTGGCGACCACTGGAACTCGTCGTCGGCGTCATTGTCGTCGGTGCCGTCTGGCTGATCTACGAGGTCGAGTTCCGCCACTGGCAGGGCCTGACGCTCGGCCTGCTCGCCGCCCTGCTGGCCGCTCTCTTCATCGTCTTCAGCAAGCAGGTCGCCGCGCGCCGCCACTACGCCGTCATCGGTGCCTGGC
>JAEYYS010000213.1 GCA_023428335.1 Verrucomicrobiota bacterium
CCCTGCTGGCCGTCGCTCCGGGGCAGCGCAACGCCCAACAACAAGCGCGACTGAAGGCCTTCTTCCGCGCCGGCTTCGACAGCCCGGTGAAGCGCGCCGATGCCGCGCTCGCCAGGGCCCGCCGCGAGCTGGCGGCCTTCGAGGATCAACTGCCCAGCGTCATGGTCATGCGCGAACTGCCCGAGCCGCGTCTGGCGCGCGTGCTGGAGCGCGGCGAGTACGACAAGCCCGGCGAGGAGGTGACGGCCGCCACGCCCGCCGTGCTGCCGCCGCTGCCCGAGGGCGCGCCGCGCAACCGCCTGACCTTCGCGCGCTGGCTGACCTCGCCCGAGCATCCGCTCACCGCCCGCGTCTGGGTCAACCGCCAGTGGGAGCGTTTCTTTGGCCGCGGCCTGGTGAAATCGAGCGAGAACTTCGGCGTGCAGTCGGACCCGCCGAGCCATCCGGAGTTGCTCGACTGGCTGGCCACCGAGTTCATGCAGGGAGGCTGGGACATGAAGCGGCTGCAGAAGCAGATCGTCATGAGCGCGGCGTACCGACAGGATTCCGGCCTGCGTCATCTGCCGGCGGAGTTCCTCGCCCGCGATCCGGAAAACCGCCTGCTGGCCCGCGCGCCGCGCCTGCGGCTGTCGGCCGAGGCGATCCGCGATCAGGCGCTCGCCGTCAGCGGCCTGCTGGATTCGCGTGTGGGCGGTGCGAGCGTGCGGCCCTACATGCCCGAGGGCGTGTGGGACGAGACGAGTCGCTACGGTGACCTGCGCGGTTACAAGCCCGACCCGCAGGGTGGGCTGTACCGCCGCACCCTGTACACGATCTGGAAGCGCACCGCCGCGCCGCCAACGATGCTGCTGTTTGACTCGCCCTCGCGCGAGACCTGCACGGTCAAGCGCTCGCGCACCAACACGCCGCTGCAGGCGCTCGCCCTGCTCAACGAGGTCACCTACGTCGAGGCCGCGCGCGTGCTCGCCCAGCGCATGCTGCTGGAAGGCGGTGCCACACCGGCCGAACGCATCGCCTGGGCCTTCACGCGCGTCACCGGCCGGCCGCCGGAGGCGCGCGAGGCCGCGGTGCTTGCCGCGGGCCTGGAACGCCAGCTCGCCCGCTTCCGCACCGCTCCTGCCGAGGCCGAAGCCCTGCTCAACCACGGTCACGCCCCGCGCCCCGACCCACTGGATTCCGTCGAACTCGCCGCGCACACGGTGACCGCCAATGTCCTGCTCAACCTCGATGAGGTGGTGAATCGAAATTAGTGGAGAGTGGAGAGTAGAGAGTGGGGAGCCCTGATGAAGCCCGAAATCCCAGAGAGCAAAAGACCGGTTCGCAAGAAGCTGGTGCGGAAGCACACGGACTTGGAGGTTTATCAGCGCAGTTTTACGGCGGCGATGCATCTGTTTCAGCTGACCCAAAAGTTTCCGGCAGAGGAACGGTTCTCGCTCTCCGATCAGGTGCGCCGTTCTTCTCGCTCCGTGTCTGCCAATCTGGCCGAAGGCTGGCGCAAGCGGCGCTACCCGGCAGCCTTCGCCGCTAAACTCAGCGACTGTGAAGGCGAAGCCGCCGAAACCCAAACTTGGATCCAATTCGCGGTCGAATGCGGCTACCTCAAGACTGCCGAAGCCCGTCCTCTCTACAAGGAATACGACGAGATCATCGCCATGCTCGTCGCCATGAACCAGAACGTGGAGTCCTGGAAACTCTGACCCTCATCGCCCCACTCTCAACTCCCCACTCTCCACTCGAATGAACCGCCGAACTTTCCTCACCCACAGCTCCACCGGTGTCGGCCTCGCCGCGCTCGGCAGTTTGATGGAGCCCGGTCTGGCGCGCGCTGCGACCGGCGGTCTGACCGACTGGCCGCACCGGCCGATCAAGGCGAAGCGCGTCATCTACCTGTTTCAGTCGGGCGCGCCCTCGCAGATGGACCTGTTTGATCCCAAGCCGCAGATGGCGGCCCACTTCGGCAAGGACCTGCCGGAGTCGGTGCGCAAGGGCCAGCGGCTGACGACGATGACCTCCGGGCAAAAGAACTTCCCGGTGGCGCCGAGCATGTTCAAGTTTGCCCAGCACGGCCAGAGCCGCGCCTGGATCAGCGAGCTGATGCCGCACCTCGGGTCGGTGGCCGACGAGCTCTGCTTCATCAAGTCGATGCACACCGACGCGATCAACCATGATCCGGCGATCACCTTCTTTCAGACCGGTCGCCAACTCGCCGGTTTCCCGAGCATGGGTTCCTGGCTCAGCTACGGCCTCGGCAGCGCCAACCGCGACCTGCCGGCCTACGTCGTGCTGACCTCCTTTGGCAGCGGTCGCAAGGATGATCAGCCGCTCTACGACCGCCTCTGGGGCAGCGGCTTCCTGCCCACCCAGCACAGCGGCGTGAAATTCCGCAACACCGGCGACCCCGTGCTGTACCTGTCGAACCCCGCCGGCATGGACCGCGCCCTGCGCCGTGACACCCTCGATCAGCTTGGCGAACTCAACCGCCTGCGCCATGAGAAGATCGGCGATCCCGAGATCGAGGCGCGCATCGCCCAGTATGAAATGGCCTTCCGCATGCAGGCCAGCGTGCCGGACCTGACCGACCTGAAGAGCGAGCCGCAGCACGTGCTCGATCTTTATGGTCCTGATGTGAATCGCCCGGGCAGTTACGCCGCCAACTGCCTGCTGGCGCGCCGGCTTGCCGAGCGCGATGTCCGCTTCATCCAGCTCTTCCACATGGGCTGGGATCATCACGGCGGCCTGCCCAACGCCATCCGCGGCCAGTGTCGCGACACCGACCAGCCCACCGCCGCCCTCATCAAGGATTTGAAACAGCGCGGCCTGCTGGACGACACCCTCATCGTTTGGGGTGGCGAGTTCGGTCGCACGATCTATTCGCAGGGCACCCTCACCGAGACGAATTACGGTCGCGACCACCACCCGCGCTGCTTCACGGTCCTGCTCGCCGGTGGCGGCATCAAGCCGGGCTTCACGCTCGGCGAGACCGATGACTTCTGCTACAACATCGTCCGTGATCCGGTCAGCATCTACGACCTGCACGCGACCATGCTGCACCTGCTCGGC
>JAEYYS010000253.1 GCA_023428335.1 Verrucomicrobiota bacterium
CTCCTGCGGCATCAAGAACCCGGAGGCCACGCGACTCGACCTCGCCCTCATCGCCTCCGACGTGCCCACCGTCACCGACGCCGTGTACACGACGAACAAGGTGCGCGCCGCCTGCGTGCGCGTCTCGCAGTCGCACATCCGCGAGAGCGACACCCGCGCCATCATCGCCAACAGCGGCAACGCCAACGCCTGCACCGGCCCGCAGGGCATCCAGGACGCCAAGGCGATGTGCAAGGCCGCCGCCGAGGCCCTGGGCGTGCGCATGCGCCAGATCCAGGTCTGCTCGACCGGCATCATCGGCATGACCATGCCGATCCAGCGCATCACCCCGCGCGTCGCCGAACTCGCCGCCAAACTCAGCCCGACCGGCTCCGACGACGCCGCCGCGGCGATCATCACCAGCGACACCCGAACCAAGTCCTACTCGATCGAGGTGCCCTGCGGCGACGGCTCCTTCCGCATTGGCGGCATCGCCAAGGGCGCCGGCATGATCTGCCCGAACATGGCGACCATGCTCTGTTTCATCACCACCGACGCGAAAATCGGCGCCGATGAGCTCAAGCGCGCCATGCGCTGCGCGGTCGACCAGTCCTTCAACTGCATCACCATCGACGGCGACACCAGCACCAACGACACCGTCGTCGTCATGAGCAACGGCCTGGCCGACGCGCCGACGATCCGCAAGGGCAGCGACGAGGCGAAGATCTTCCGCTGTGCCCTGCACAAGGTCATGCTCGAACTCGCCAAGATGATCGTCGGCGACGGCGAGCGCGTCACCAAGTTCGTCGAGATCCGCGTGCGCAACGCCCGCACCCATGCCGACGCCAAGAAGGTCGCGGAAGCCGTCGCCAAGTCCATGCTGGTGAAATGCTCCTGGCACGGCAGCGACCCGAACTGGGGCCGCGTCATCCACGCCGTCGGCTACTCCGGCGCGCGCATCCGCGAGGAACTGATCGACATTTACTTCGGCGGCCTGCTCGCCTGCAAGGGCGGCCTGACCTCGGGCACGCCGGTCGGCGAACTGGAGAAGGTGGTGCGCGAGCCGCGCTTCGCGGTCACCATCGACCTCAACCTCGGCAACGCCAACCACATCGTCTACACGAGCGACCTGTCCGAGGCCTACGTCGACTTCAACAGCAGCGAGTACTCCGCCGCCGTGCACGCGCGCCGGCAAAAGGGTCTGGCCTAGGCCCGCTCAGCCGGCGCTTTCGCGCCGGTAGGCGGCCGGGGACGTGCCGCGGTACTGGCGCATCATGCGGCTGAGGTAATGGCGGTTCACCAGACCGCTCTGCTCGGCAATTTCGTCGATGCTGGCATCGCCGTGGCGCAGCAGGGCGCAGGCCTGGTCGAGCCGGTAGTCGAGCAGCACCCGCATCGGTGGCAGCTTCAACTCCTGCTGGAACAGGTGGTTCAGGTTGCGCACGCTGAGCCCGGCGAATTTGGCAATCTGTCCGGCCGTCAGCTTGAGGGCCAGGTGGGCGCTCATGAAATCCAGTGCGCTGCGCAGCCGCGGATCCAGGCGCTGGCTCTCCCAGACCGCCACCGGCAGGCGCGCGACCGCCTCGACGACGAGCGCCGCCGCCGGCCAGGAGAACAGTGCGCCACCCGCCTCGGCCAGGCGGATGAGCGCCCGCAGACTGGCCCGCGCCGCGGCGGTGACGGCCAGTGGATACAGGCCGGGCACGGCACGGTCGCCGGCGGCACCGAGGTTGAAATGCACGTACCACTTGCTGAACGGCCGGCTGTTGCGGCCGCTGAAGGAGGTGTGCGGCGGAATCAGGTACAAATGCCCGGGCATCAATGCCGTGACGGCGCCATCGATCTCCACCTCGCCGCCCGGATCCAACGGCCAGTACAACCGCCAGTAGGGATCACTGAGCCGGTGCAGTTCCCAGTGCTGCAGTTCAATCTTGCGCGCGGTGAGCACATCGACCGCACAACCCGGCAGAGCCACCGTGCGCTCGCCGACGACGCGATGGCGCGAGCCGGGTGGCACAAGGCTGAGCAGGTCGGACGGGGCTTTCATGGCTTGCCAGATCGGACACAGCATGGCGAGCCACACCCGGCTGACAAGCCCGGGCCTCAGGGGAAGATGCCATGATGGCGGTAGCTCTCAGCGACCAGCTCCAAGGCCAGCAGGAAGGCTGCGGTGCGCAAGTCGGGCAAATCCCGCTCCTTCCAGAAGCGCCGCAGGCGCTGGTAGGAGCGCACCATGCTCTGCTCCAGGGCGGCCACCACCAGCTCCTCCTCGGTCGGGCCGTGGATGAGGCGGGCCGACTGCTCCGCTGGCAGGCGCGTGCCCGTCATTTCCTCAACCGCCGCGAGCAACTCGCGCTTCACCAACTCCTCGTGGCGCGAGATCATGCGATCAAAGCTGACACCGGCGCGGTTCTTCAACCATTCGAAATACGAGACGGTGACGCCGCCGGCGTTGAGGTAGAGGTCGGGCAGCATGAAGATGCCGCGCCGCTGCAGGATGTTTTCGGCCTCGAAATCGACCGGACCATTGGCCGCCTCGGCGATGATCTTCGCCTGCACCCGCGGGGCGTTCTCGCCGGTGATCTGGTTTTCCAGCGCCGCCGGCACCAGGATGTCGCACTCGCGCTCCAGCACTGACATGCCGTCCTCGACGCTCTCCGCGCCCGGGAAATGCAACAGGCTGCGATTGGCCTGGCGATGGCGGAACACGGCCTCGACATCGAGGCCGTCGGACTTGAAGACCGCGCCCTCGCGCTCGATGAGGCCGGTCACGACCGCGCCGCCCTGGTTCTGCAGGTACCAGGCCGCATGATAACCGACATTGCCCAACCCCTGGACAATGACCCGTTTGCCGGCGATGCCGGGGGTCAACCCCAGCGGCTTCATGTCCTCGTCGATCTCCAGGCAGGTGCGGATGCCGTAGAACACACCGAGCCCGGTGGCCTGGCGCCGCCCCGGAATGCCGTGCATGCTCAGCGGCTTGCCGGTGACACAGGCGTAGGCGTCGCCACTGTTCACCTTGAGGTTCTTGTAGGTGTCGGCAATCCAACCCATCTCGCGCTCGCCGGTGCCATAATCCGGCGCCGGCACATCGATGTCCGGGCCGATGAAGTTTTTGCGGATCAGTTCGGCGGTGTAGCGACGCGTGACACGTTCGCGGAACCCTTCCGACGCCGTGCCGGGATCGATGCGCACGCCGCCCTTGGCACCGCCGAAGGGCACACCGACCACGGCGCACTTGTAGGTCATCAACGCCGCCAGCGCGATGGTCTCATCCATCGTCACATGCGGGCTGAAGCGGATGCCGCCCTTGGTTGGCTGGCGGTGATGGCTGTGCTCGGCGCGGAAGGCCTCGATCACGGTGATATGGCCGTCGTCGGCACGCACCGGGAAGCGCATGCGGTAGGCCGAGTTGCAGCAGCGCACCTGTTCGACCAGACCCTCCTCAAGTTTGGCGTGGGCGGCCGCGCGGTTGAAGTAGTGGGAGACGCTTTCGTGGAAGGAATCGCGTGCCATGCCCTACCCATGCCAGCTTTCGGGCCCGGGAGCAAGTCCGGGACAGCCCGGCCTTTACTTCCGCGCGCTCCCGTCCTGAGTGCCGCATGCAGTGGCTCATTCGCGGCACCCCCCATGATCTCTCCCGGCACGGACGGATCATGGGCATTGTCAACGTCACCCCGGACTCCTTTTCCGATGGCGGCCGCTTTGCCGACAGCGGCCGTGCCGTCGAACACGCCCTGCGCCTGGTCGCCGAGGGCGCCGACATCCTCGACATCGGCGGCGAATCCACCCGTCCCGGCGCGGAACCGGTGGCCGAGGCGGAGGAACTGCGCCGCGTGCTGCCGGTGATCCGCGCCGTGCGCAGCCAAACCCGGGCGCTGATCTCGATCGACACCATGAAGGCCACCGTCGCACGCGCCGCCCTCGACGCCGGTGCCGACATTCTCAACGATGTCACCGGCCTGCGCGGCGACCCGCTCATGCTGCGCCTGGCCGCGGACTGCGACGCCGGCCTGGTGGTCATGCACATGACCGGCACCCCGCTCACCATGCAGGCCGGCCCCAGCTACAAGGATGTGGTCGCCGAGGTGCGCGGCTACTTTGAGACCCGCCTGGCCATCCTGGAAAAGGCCGGCATCGATCCGCGCCGCGTCGTGCTCGACCCGGGTTTCGGCTTCGGCAAAACCCTCGAACACAACCTCGCCCTGCTGCGCGCCCTGCCCGCCCTTGCCCCGGCGAACCGGCCGCTGCTCGCCGGCGTCTCCCGCAAGTCGATGATCAGCGGCCTGCTCGGCAGCCCGAACCTGAGCGACCGCGACTGGCCCACCGTCGCGCTCACCTCCTGCTGCCGCGAACTCGGCGCCCGCATCCTGCGCGTCCACGAGGTGCGCGCGAATGCCGAGGCCCTGCGCATGACCGAGGCCGTGCTCGGCGCCTGACTCAGCCACGCGCCCCGAACAACGCGCTGCCCACCCGCACCAGGGTCGCGCCCTCCTCAATGGCCACTTCAAAGTCGTGGCTCATGCCCATCGACAGCTCCGGCAGCGGCGCGCCGCCCCGTTGCTCCAACGCGTCGCGCAGGATGCGCAGGCCGGCAAAGGCGGGACGACTTTTCCCGGGATCAGCGGCCGGCGGCGGGATGCACATCAGCCCCTGGATGTACAGCCGGTCGAGCGCATAAAGCTCCTCGAGCTGCGCCTTCAGCAGCTCAGCGGAAAAACCGTGCTTCGAGGATTCCGCGGCGACATTGACCTCAAGCAGCACCCGCGGATGCAGGCCGAGTTCGGCGGCGATGCGGTTGATATCGCGGGCGATGTCGAGCGAGTGCACCGACTCGATCATCTCGACCCGCGGCAGCACCTTGCGCACCTTGTTCGACTGCAGCGGCCCGATCAAATGCCAGCGCAGCACGGACGGCAGCAGCGGCTGCTTGGCGAGGATCTCCTGAACGCGGTTCTCGCCGAAGAGAACCTGCCCCGCCGCGAAGGCTTCGCGCAGCGCCTCGGGCGGCTGCGTCTTCGACACGGCCACCAGTTCGATGGCATTCACCGATCGCCCCGAGCGCTCGGCCGCCAGGGTCATGCGCGTGCGAATCTGCTCAAGTCGTTCAGCCAGGGTGGACATGGCGCTAGGCTGGCACGGACCACCGCGGGACGCAACCCGTCAGGCCGCCGTCAGCACGGCGAGCACCTGATCGAGATGCGCGTCCGGCTTGACCTTGGGCAAAACGGCCTGCACGCGACCGTCGGCGCCAATGATGAAGGTCGTGCGCTCGATGCCGAAGTAGGTGCGACCGTACAGGCTCTTTTCCACCCAGGTGCCGTAGGCCTCGGCGACGGCATGATCGGCATCGCTCAAGAGCGAAAACGGCAGCTCGTGCTTGCGCGCAAACTTCTCGTGACTGGCGATCGAGTCGGCACTGACACCGATCACGTGAGCGAGTTTTGCCAGCCGCTGCCAGCCGTCGCGCAACGCACAAGCCTGGCGGGTGCAGCCCGGGGTATCGTCCTTCGGATAAAAGTAAAGCACCACCGGCCGGCCGTGCAGGTCGGCCAGCCTCAGGCGGGCGCCGGGGGCCTGACCGACACCGGCGACCGGCGCGTCAAAATCGGGTGCGAGTTGGCCGGGCAACGGCTGTTTGGAAGAAACGGGAGAGGACTTGGGCATGCCGAAAAGTACGTGACGAAGAGAGCGCCAGATGCACCTGGAGACAGAGCTTTACCCGCGAATCCTTTCCTCCTAGGCTCCGGCATGGCCGTCTCCCAACCGATCTTCAACGCCCTCTGGCCCGAACAGCCGGAAGCCCTCGCCGCCCTCGCCGTGACCCGGCACCTGCAAGCCGGTGAAACGGTGTTCAAAGAGGGAGAATCTGGCGACGGACTTTATCTGATCGAGTCAGGCCAGGTGGAAATCTCCGGCCAGATGCTCGGCCAGGGGCATCGCGTGTTCTGCCGTCTCGGCCCCGGCGAACTGTTCGGCGAAATGGCGGTCATCGAAAACCACAATCGCTCGGCCAGTGCCGCCGCCACCGAGCCCAGTGTGCTGCATTTCCTCGAGCGCGACGCGATGCTCGAACTCATCCAGCGCACGCCGGGCCTTGCCATGCGCCTGCTTCAGCTCATCAGCCACCGCCTGCGCGACTTCAACCGCGTCTTCCTCGATGAGATCGTGCAGGCCGAGCGCCTCGCCGTCATCGGCCAGTTTGCGCGCTCGATCATCCACGACCTGAAAAACCCGCTGCAGATCATCAGCCTCAATGCCGAACTGATCGCCACCCCCGGTCTGCCCGCCGATCTCACCGCCCAGGCCCCCGGCCAAATCCGCGCGCAGGTCGAACGCATCAACGATCTTGTCGCACAAATCCTCGAATTCACCCAGGGCGGCGCCAGCCGGCCCCAGGCCCTCGACTACCGCCAGTTCCTGCTCGACACCCTCGCCCAATTGCGACCCTCCCTCGACCTCAAGCAGATCGAAGTGACGATCACCGGCGAACTGCCCGAGGCCAGCCTCCAGGCCGATCCCAGGCGCCTGCGCCGTGTGCTTGCCAACCTGACCGGCAATGCCGGCGACGCCATGGAGGGAGGCGGCCAGCTGCGGCTGCGCGTCGAACAGCGCGGCGACGAACTGCTCACCGAACTTCAGGACAGCGGCCCCGGCATCGCCGAGCCGGTGCTGGAAAAACTCTTCCAGCCCTTCACCACCCACGGCAAAAGCCACGGCACCGGCCTCGGGTTGTCGATCTGCCGGCAAATCATCGAAGAACACGGTGGCCACATCAGCGCCCGCAACGCAGCGGAAGGCGGAGCCATCTTTGCCTTCACCCTGCCACTTCAAACCGGAAGCCCCTGAACCAGATCCGTGCCCAGGCGACAGCCTGGCGACCCAAGCGCATTTTCAAAACACTTACAATGCGTTATAAGTGATGCAATTCGCTGTTTTTGAGTCGTTCGCATGACGTCACATTTCACACAGGCAAAGCGGCCAGCAATTTTTCATTGTTTATCTTACTTTATTTTTGTATATGTTGAGCGTAATTCACGGAGGCCTGCATGCAGCGTTTGTCGAACTCGCCGACGTCTGGTTTGCCCCAGCCAACTGCCCTGAGCTTGCTCGAGGTCCTGGTGACACTGACGCTGCTCGCCACGCTGACCGCCCTGACGGCAGGGGCTCTGACAACCCTGGCAAGTTGGCGTGGCCTGAGCGCCATCCAACAGCTTGCCGCCGATCTCGATGAGGCGCGGGTGCAAGCCCTCGCCGGGCAACAGGAGGTCTGGCTGACCTTTGCCACTGTCGGGCCCGACGCCTTTCGTGCCTATGTGCGGTGTACCCACATCACCGGTGTCGATGGCGAAAGGCGGCTGCAGCCGGTCGGCGACTGGCGTCGGCTGCCGCCCGGCCAGGTGTTTTCCCTGGCAGTTCCGGCAAGCCAGGAGGCAGGTCGCAACCTGCTGACCGATGCCGCCGCTCTGCAGCCTGTGCGACTCGCCGGCGGTGAGGTGGCACAGCCCTGCCTTGGCTTTGGCGCTCTGGGCCAGCTCCAGCACCCTGCGCTTGGCCGTCCGCTATTGGCGTTGGTCGAAGGCGACCTCCACCACGGGTTGCCCCAACAGCGCTACGGCCCGGGCCCCGAGCCCTGCCGCTGGCTCGTCCTGCACCGTCACACCGGCAACGCTCTGCTGCTGCCATGAACGCTTCCCCTCGCGGCTTCAGCCTCGCCGAAACCCTGCTCGCCCTCGCCGTCGCCTCCAGTGCCATGATGGCGGTGATCGGCCTGCTGGCGGGCGCCTTGAACACGGCGCTCGACTGTCGCCGCCAAACCGCGGCGGGCTTGCTCGCGCAGCGGCTGGCGACCGACTGGCCGGCCGGCTCGTCTTCGCCCGGGATCCTGCTGGTGGATCAGGCGCTGCAACCGCTGCTGAGCCAGCAAGAACAGGGTGAGGCCGCCGAAGCCGCCTACGCCGACGGCTCCCGCCTGCCCGCCGCCGCCCATTTTGCCCGGATCGACCAGTTGCCACCCGCCACTGGTCCGCAGCCAGGCGCCGCCCGACTGCGGATACGGGTGGAATCACCCGCCAGCGCGCCAGCCGGCCGACGCCGGATCCACACCTATGTCACCCTCGCCCTGCCCTGACCGAGCCCATCGTGGCACCAGCCTGATCGAACTGCTCGGCGCCCTGACCGCCGCTGCCGTGCTGGTCCTGACCCTGCTCGAGAGCGTCAGCGCCGCCACCACCGCCTGGCATCGGCAGATGGCCTGTCTCGGCATGGAACGCGAAGCCCGCACCGCCCTGCGCCTGCTGCAGGACGACTGGCAGAGCCTGGCCTGCCTGCCTGAGGTCGAGTCGGCGACAACGGCATGGCCCGGCTTTTGGGTCGAAACACCGGACAGCCCCGGCGCCTCCAGCCGGCTGGCCTTCCTGCGCACAGAACCAGCCCGGCACAACTCAGCCGCCGATGCCGACAGCGACATCTGCCTGGTGCTCTACGACGTCGTCTTCACCCCCGATGCCGGCGCCACCGCCGCCGCGAGCCGGCAGGCCAGCCCAAAACTGCTGCGGCGGGTGTTCGACGCCGCAGAAACCTACCAGCGCCTGCGCGCGCACCTGATCGATGGCCGGCCGCTGTTGACCGAAGCCGACTGGCAGTCGCTGCGCCAGGGGTCAGAGGAGTTTCAACCTCTGGCCCATGATGTGGTACGCTTTCTGGTCGCTCCCCAACCCCCGGCGACCCCTGACGAATCCCCGGACCCGCAGCCCACTCATCTCGATCTGACGCTGCGTCTCACCCACCGCGCCACTGCCCGTCTGCTGCGCACCGAGGCCGATTGGCGCGGCGAGGGCGCCCAGGCGCGCTGGCTGCACCAGCACACGCCCGACGACCCCAACGACGATCGTGAAGTCCGCACCTACAACCTGCGCCTGCCCGCGCGCTGAGGCAGTCGGCCGCGGCTTTGCCCTGGTGGCGACGCTGCTGCTGCTCGCCACCCTGACCCTCATCGTCACGGGCCTGCTCGGCCTCGCCCTGCGCGAGCGCCGGGTCGCCCACGCCTACGACGCCATCACCCAGGCCGAACTCGCCATCCAAGCCGGCCTGGCGCAGGCGGTCACGCGGCTCGACCACAGCTTGCGCGACGAAACCGGCGTCATCCTAGCCGTCGCCTTGGACGCGGCCCAGCCGCGCCTGCCCGTCCTGCTGGCGGCCAACCGCGATCCGGTCGCCGGCCAGTGGCAGTACCAGCCCCTCGTCTCCGGCTGCCGCGCGCCGGAGGCGAGCCATCGACTGCAGGCACCCGCCGACGCTGACTGGCCCACCGCGCTGCAGCCTCCCACCGAGGAAGAACGGCTCGCCCTGAGCCGTCATGGCG
>JAEYYS010000162.1 GCA_023428335.1 Verrucomicrobiota bacterium
AGGCTTTCCTCATCAACGATCTCGCTGACGAGCTGGTAGGCGACGGGCGAGTCGCCGATGACGACCGGCCGGCTGGCCACGGTTTTGCAGGAGGTGAGCGCAGCCGCGGCAAACAGGCCGGCAGCCAGGGAGGGGAGGATGGAGCGAAGCATGGGGAGATCAGTAGCGGTAGCGGAAGCCGACCAGATAGCCGTCGGTGCGGAAGTTGCGCAGGTTGTCGAGGTCGCCGAAGTAGGTCTTGCGGTATTCGGCAAACACCGAGTAGCGCTCCTCCCACGTCCATTCGAGACCGGCGCGCCAGTTCCAGACGTTGATGAACTCGTCGATCGTGAAGGGCACGGCCTCGCCCGGCAGGGTGGTGCCGCCCTGAACCTCGTCGGCCGACTTCGCCGTGGCGTTGCGGAACCAGACTTGGCCGCCGCCGAGGCCGCCGCCGAGATAGGGCTTGAAGCCACCCCAGAATTTGCCGAGACGCGCGCGGTAGCGGTGCAGGTCGAGGGCAAAGGTGCTGTTCAGGCTGAAGATCAGCGAGTTCATGTCGGCCTGGTACTCGGCGATCTGATCGTTGGCGAGCGGCGCTGGCGACACCGAACCCTGCAGGGTCGTGGAGGTGAAGGTCGCCTCGGCGGCAAGGGAGAATTCCACCGGCACGCGACGCATGTCCCAGGTGCGACCGACCTCGACGCTGAACACGGCGCTGCCGTCGATGTCCTCGACCGGGAAGGCGCGCGAGCCGATGCGGGCGGTGCCGGTCTGGCCGAGCGTCTCGCCGGCCATGACGCTGACGTAAGGTCCCATCTTGCGTTTGGGCTTGGCACCTTCGGCCAGGGCACCAAGGGATTTCAGCTCCAACTCCGCGGCGGCGGAGAGGGCGGGCAGACTGAGGGCCGCGAGCAGGCAGGCGGCGGTGCGGAACAGTGAGATCTGGATCATGCGCTTGGCGCTGCCCTTAAAGCACCCAAGCCCGCGGTGAAATGAGTTCGCTGTGAAGAATTTGTCACAATGCCGGCGGGGCGCAGGCGCGGCCGTCGCCTAACCTTGACTGACATGACACGCTTCCTGCCTCCGCTTCCGCACGCGCTGTTCCGTACGCTGCTTGTGCTGTTGCCCACCCTGCTGCTGGCATCGGCTGCCAGCGCCGAAAAGCCAGCCTTGCCGGACGCCGTGCTCAATCCGCTGGCGCCGCGCCCAGACGCCCCTGCCCTGCCCGCGCCCGGCCCGCCGATCGACCTCGACTCGTACGAAAACCCGCTGCTGCTCTTCGAGAGCGCGGGTGCGCCGGCGACCGTTCCCGACTGGGACACCGACCTGCTGCCACCCCTGCTTCCCGAGCCCGTCGAAGTGCCGGAAGCAGTGCCGGAACCCACCGCCGAAGAACGGCGTCTGCTCAGCCTTGGCGCACGCGTCGCCGCTTCCGTCGCCGCGGTGCGGGTCTGGGACAAGTTTGGTGCGCCGCTCGCCACTGGCGTCGGCTCCTACGTCAGCCCCGATGGCGTTTTGCTCACCGACGCCGGCCTGCTGCATCCGGAGATTGCCGAACGCGTCGATTATGTCACCCTGCAGCACGCAGATGGCACCAGCAGCCGCGTCCGCGGCTTTTATCATGTCGATCTCGTCACCGGCATCGCCCTGTTGCAGGCCGAGGAAACCGACACACAGCCCATCGAACTCGCGCCGGGCCATGACTTCAGCTCCGAGCAGGACGCCCATGTGCTCGCCGTCTCCGAGAAGCGCGGCCTGGTGCTGGCCGGCGCACGCGTGCAGGCCGACGCCGCCGTCACCGGCCTCGGCTGGCTGAACGTACGCGGCGAGGACTCGCCCGGCGCGGTCGGCTCGCCGGTTCTCAATGCCGAGGGTCGCCTGATCGCCCTCGTCGCCCTGGCGGTGCCGCTGAAGAGTTGGAAAAACTTTGCCCTGCCCGCCGATGCCGCCGCGCTGCTGCTGCGCGAGGCGCGCGCGCCCCTGCGCCCGCTCACCGAACTGCCGCGCCGGCCCGGTCTGCGCGAGGTGACGAACGATCCCGCCTTCGTCGAGGCCTTCCGGCTGCTCGAGCAGAAGCGCTTCGCCGCCGCCCTGCGCAAGCTGCTGCCGCTGGCACGCCGCTACCCGCGCAGTGCCGAATGCTGGGCCCTGCTCGGCCTCAATGCCCTGCACTTGAACGCCGGACCCGAAGCGTTGAACTGCCAGCGCAAGGCGGTCGCCCTCGATCCCAAGGCCGGCCTCTACTGGCACCAGCTCGCCGTCGCCCGCCTGCGCGCCGGCAGCGAGGCGGCACCAGCCGCCGACGAGGACCGCGAAGCCCTGCAGCTGGCGGTCGATCAGAGGCCGGACGACGCCCAGGCCTGGCTGCTGCTGGCGGGTCATCTCGCCCGCGAGGGCGACCTCACCGCGGCCGATGACGCCCTGCGGCGGACAACGCTGCTGGCGCCCGACAACGCCCGCGCCCACTACCTGCTCGCCTGCGTGCGCGGCAAGCTCGGCGATCACAACGGCGCGCAGACCGCCGTGCGACGCAGCCTGACGCTGGCGCCGGACCAGGCCGACGCCTGGTATTACCAGGGCCTGCTGCATCAACACCGCGGCGAACACGCCGAGGCGGCGAAGTCCTGGCAGCGCACCGTGCGCCTGCAGCCGCGCCATCCGCAGGCCTGGCTCAACCTCGCCCACGCCCAGCGCAAGGCCGGCCGCGAGACCGAGGCGCGCCAAGCCATCCTCGAGCACCAAAAGGTGCGTGCCCAGGCGGCGCGCTAAACGCCCCTCAGCGGCCGCTCAGCCGAGCGGGCCCGACCAGTCGCTCGGCATGCGCCAGTCGGCGCGCGGCGACAGCGCCACCGTGCCCACCTTGGGACCGTCCGGCATCGACGAGCGCTTGAACTGGTTCTGCGCAAAGCGGCGCAGGAACACATCGAGCCACTTCTCCATGACAACCGGATCATGCGTGCCGGCGAAGGCCAGGCCGGCGAGATACTGCAGCTTGGCGCGCCCGCAGCCGTGGCGAACGAAGTGGTAGAGAAAGAAATCGTGCAGCTCGTAGGGACCCACCAGGTCCTCGGTGCGCTGTTCGATGCCGCCATCGGCACCGGCCGGCAGCAGCTCGGGCGAGATCGGCGTGGCGACGATGTCATGCAGGATGTCGCCGGCCTCGTCGGCGTGCCGCTCCGTGGCGCACCACTCAATGAGGTACTTCACCAGCGTCTTCGGCACGCCGGCATTGACGTGGTACATCGACATGTGATCGCCATTGAAGGTGCACCAGCCGAGCGCCGCCTCGGAGAGGTCGCCGGTGCCGACGACCAGACCACCGGTTTGGTTGGCGACGTCCATGAGGATCTGCGTGCGCTCGCGCGCCTGGGCATTTTCAAAGGTGACGTCGTGCCGGTCGGGCGGGTGGCCGATGTCGCGGAAATGCTGTTCCACGGCCGGCCCGATCGGGATGACGCGCAGGGGCACACCCAGCGCCTCGGCAAGCTTTTCGGCGTTGCCACGGGTGCGCGCGGTCGTGCCCAGGCCCGGCATCGTCACCGCCAGCGCCGCCGAACGCGGCAGGCCGGCACGCTCCAGCGCGTCGAGCACGACCAGCAGGGCCAGCGTCGAATCGAGCCCGCCGGAAAGTCCAATCACAGCGGTCGCGCTTTTGGTTTGGCGCAGGCGCCGCGCCAAACCCGTGGCCTGGAGGGCGAAGATCTCGCGGCAGGTGGCGTCGCGGTCCGCGCCCGGCGGCGGCACGAAGGGCTGGGGCAGCAGCGGTCGCTGCAACTCCGCAGCGCCGCCGGCCGCTGCGCCCAGTTCACAGGTGATGCGGCGAAACACCTTGTCCGGCGACTCATCGCGAAAGGCGGCGCTGCGCTGGCGTTCGTGGGCGAGCCGCTGCAGGTCGAGATCAGCGCTGGCCGTGCGCGTTTCAAAAGAAAAGCGCTCGGACTCGGCAAGCAGCGTGCCATTCTCCGCGATCAAACAGTGGCCGGAGTACACGGTGTCGGTCGAGGACTCGCCGGCACCGGCGCTGGCGTAGAGATACGCGGCCAGGCAGCGGGCGCTCTGTTGCTGCACCAAACCGCGGCGATAGGGTGCCTTGCCCAACCATTCATTGCTGGCCGACGGATTCGCCAGCACGGTCGCCCCGGCGAGTGCGGCGCGACCGGAGGGTGGCTGCACCGTCCACAGGTCCTCGCAGATCTCGACCCCGAGCACCAGGCCGGGCTGGTCGCGGACCTCGAACAGCAGGTCCGTGCCGGCGGGGATGCCGTCGATCTCGGTGGCGGTCAGCGTGTGGGCTGGCGAAAACCAGCGCCGCTCGTAAAACTCGCCCGAGTTGGGCAGGAAGGACTTCGGCACATAACCGAGGATGCGACCCGCGCCGAGCACGGCGGCCGTGTTGTAGAGC
>JAEYYS010000324.1 GCA_023428335.1 Verrucomicrobiota bacterium
GCTCTGAGATGCACGCCGAACTGTTCCGTGAGTTTGCCAGGCCCTTCAAGTCGAGCCTTGCCTTTTGACACCGCCCGGCATCCGAGGACAGAGCACCCCAGCTGGCGGCGGCCCCTCAGCCGCCACAGTCCGCGTCAGGGGCAGCGTCCACCGATGCCGGGGTGCTGGCCGCCGTCGAGGAGTCCGACGCGGCGGGCCAGTGCTGTCCGAGTTTGGCGAGCCAAGGCTTGAGGCCCGCCTTGCGAAGGGACGCAAAGCGGTCGAGAGCCTTGGCCAGATCGTGCAATGCAGGCGACATCCAGGCGAGGATGTCGAGGATAGCCTGATGACGAGCATCGAGGTCCCGCCAGTGCAGAATGCGTTCATGATGGAACACTCGGTTGCGCAGATCGCGGATATCCTGCCAGCGTCGGTCCAGCCTCGACAGGTATTGTTCCTTGCGGGGAGCGTGAGGAAAGACGTTCCGCGAAAGAAATGCGCCGATGCCCGTGCGGGCATGCGCGTTGTTGAAGAAACTGGTCCAGAATCCGAAGGTGAGTTCAGCAATGATTCGACCTGATGTGACAGGCTTTCGGTTCGTCCACAGGGTATCCTTGGCCTCCGTCACTTTGTCCTGTTGCCACGCAGTCAGTTGTGAGATCGGTGAGTCATACCAGACATCGGTGCCGCAGCGGGCGGTGAGTTCCCGATGCACGGCATTGCGCAGCGCGATCTCGGAGAACTGGAGTGCAGCGTAGAGCGACTCGCTCAGGGCCATGTTCAACAGGTAGCGGGCGAGAGTCCGCTGATGATCCGCCCCATCCTGCCGGTAGGCGTCGAGACGCTCCGTATGGAGGATCGCCTCAATGGAGTGAAAAAACGTGGCGTTCATGGGCCCGGGTGCCGGCTGGCGACCTGAAATAGGGTTTGACGCGTCTGCACGCAGAGAGCAACTTCCCCATGTAGACCCCGGGATCCCTTCCTTGACCGCTTGCGGTTGAGAGGCCCCGGGGTTTCTTGTTGGATGATCAGGACTTTCGGCGGGCGCTGCATGGTCGGGATAGAAAGGGATGCTGCCGGTCAAATTCTCGCCCATCAAGCCACCAAAAATAATTTTAGGCAAGTTCATCAGTTTGGAAATTGCCGCGGCGCCAAAGCCCGATGCGCCCCCGTCTCCATCAGCGTCCCACGAGCGGTTCTCCTTCGCCATCAGCACGCCCCCTCCTTTTCCCATGCGCAAGACCGCGGGGTCACTGCCCCCGACGACAAGGGGGCGTCCTCACCCGAAGCGCACGCAGTCGACCGGCGGCAATTCGGCGCTCAGGCAGCTGCCGAAGGCGAACGTGCGGCCGTCGATCAGTGCAGCTTCTCGCCGCGCTGCAACATGGCAAGAAACTCCTGCAGCCGCTTGGCCCGCGTTTCGGGGCGCTTGGCGGTGTGCAGGCGGTGGTAGATGGCGTAGCGGTTGGCCTTGTTGAGGCCCTCGAAGAAGGCGCGCGCCTTCGGTCGCTCCGCCAGCGCGGCGAGAAAATCCTCGGGCATCTCAAAGGTGCTGGAGGAGGCATAGGCCTGCTGCCAGCGACCATCGGCCCGCGCCGCCTCCACCACGGCCAGGCCGGCGGGCTGCAGCCGCCCCTCGGCCTGCAGGCGCTCGACGCGCGCCACATTCACCTGCGACCAAATGCTGCGCGGCCCGCGCGGGGTGAACTTCACCAGCCACGACAGCTCGTCATGCGGTCGCGCCTGGCCGTCGATCCAACCCCAGCACAGCGCCTCGTCGACCGCCTCGGCATGCAGGATCGTCGGCTGGCCGCTCGCCTTCTTGAAGTAGCGCAGCCAGATGCCGCCATGCCCGGCATGATGCTCGCTCAGCCAGACGCGAAATTCGATCGCTTCGGCGAAACTGAGGATGGGTTTGTCGGCGGCACGCATGGCGGGTCAGCGGCGCGACGGCAATCTCAGGAAGATGCCGCCGAACTGCAGGGCGGCGAGATGGGGCGCGTCCTTCATGGGTGCGGCGGTGGTCTCAGGCCTTCGGCGCCGCGCAGTTGATCATCCAATGGATGCCGAACCTGTCGGAGAAACTGGCGAAATAGGCGCCCCAGAACATGTCCTGCAGCGGCATCTCCACCTGGCCACCCTCGGCCAGGACCGCATAGAGCCGCTCGGCCTCGTCACGGCTGTCGGGCTCGAGATTGATGTGGACGTTGTTGCCGGCGGTGCAGCGAAAGCCCATCGACTCCGGCGCATCGGTGCCCATGAGGACGTGCCCGCCGAGGATCGGCAGCTCAATGTGCAGGATGAGGTTCTTGTCCGCCTCGGACAGGGGCGGCTGACCCGGACAGCCCGGTCCGTCGCCGAAGCGGGCGATGGCGCAGGAATACTCGGTGCCAAACACGGAACGGTAGAAGGCAAAGGCCTGCTCGGTCTGGCCGGGGAAGTTCAGGTAGGTGGAGACACGGGGCATGGCGGTTGGGATTCAGGGTTGGGAGGCGGTGACGACTTTGCCCAGGTTGGCGAGCCCTTCGTGGAACTGGTTGAAAATAAGCTCCTCGCGCCCCATCGGCAGCACCCGATCAAAGGCGTGCCGCGGCGCCGGCCCCTCGCGCAGCCAGAGCCGTTCGATCACATCCGCCAACGGCGGGGAGGGTCGCAGGGTTTGATAGAGCATCATCCGTCGATGGAACAAAAACCGGCGGTCAGGCCCGCCACCGAGGGGCGCCGCCCCCGGCCAGCCACGGGTCGCACCGCCCAGCGCACCCGGTGTCTGCCCACGGGATCATGAATCCATCGGCGGCGTTCCGGATGCATACCTGGCCTCAGGAAATCCGATTTTCCCGTACGAAGCAAGCCTGCATTTTCGACACGCCGCCTCAGTCCGGCGAGCCCCCGCCGTGCTGGCGCCACCAGGTGCGCATGAGGGCATGCGAGGCGATGGGCAGGGTCAAAAACAGCAGGGTCATGGCCATCAGGCCTTTCAG
>JAEYYS010000329.1 GCA_023428335.1 Verrucomicrobiota bacterium
TCCTTGGTGATCTTGCCGGCGCGGACCGACTCAATGAAGTTGAGCATGTGGTCGGGGCCGTCCTGGAAGTTGTCGAACTTCTCGATGGCCTTGCCGTCGTTGTCATAGGCCTTCGACTCGGCGACGAAGCCGCCTTCGCAGTGGATGACGTTGCCGATGCGCGGGGCGGCGGTCTTGCCGTTGATGCGGAAGACCGGCTCGAAGCCCTTGGTCCAGTTCATGTCCTTCATCGGCAGGCCGCGGTTGTCGAACAGCAGCGGCGCGTTGCCGGGGTAGTCGTAGTAAGCCATCTGGTTGTTGGCGGTCTGGCCGTCGTCATCGTAGCCCCAGCGGCCGCCGAAGCTCATGACGCGGATCGGCAGGCGGTCCGGGTTGCCGAGCGCCCAGCGGGCGACGTCGAGCTGGTGCGGGCCCTGGTTGCCGATGTCGCCGTTGCCGTAGGCCCACTGCCAGTGCCAGTCGTAGTGGAACTTCGTGCGGCTGACCGGCAGTTCGGTGCGCGGAGCGGACCAGAGTTTGTAATCGACCGTGGCGGGCGGGGCGACCGGGGCGGCGACCTTGCCGATGCTTTGGCGGGCCTTGAAGTTGATGCCGCGGCTCATGGTCACCTTGCCGAGGTGGCCGGCCTTGACCCATTCCATGGCGGCGGCCCAACCGAGGTCGGAGCGGCGCTGCATGCCGTGCTGGGTGACCAGGCCCTTCTTGGCGGCGATGGCGGCGGCTTCGACGAGTTTGCGGCCTTCCCAGATGTTGTGGGAGACCGGCTTCTCGACGTAGACATGCTTGCCGTTGGCGAGGCCGGTGAGGGCGATGAGGGTGTGGCTGTGGTTCGGCGTGGCGATGGTGATGGCGTCGATGTCCGGATCGGCGCAGCACTCGCGGAAGTCCTTGTAGGCCTTCACCTTGATGTCCTTCTTGGCGAGTTCGGCGACCTTCTTGTCGAGCACTTCGCTGTCGACGTCGCAGAGGGCGACGAGGCGGACGCCCTTGATCTTCAGCAGGCTGCTGATGTGGCCGGAGCCGCGGGACTTGAAGCCGATGACCGCGACGCGGACATCGCCGTTGGCGCCGATGGGTTTGGCCCAGGCGGGCAGGGTGGCGAGACCGGCGGCGCCGGCGACAGTGCCGCGCAGGAAGCTGCGGCGGCTGGTTTGGGTGGTGTTCATAAGGAAGAGCGGTGGAGGGTTGGGACGCGCGGGTTCGGACCCGAGCGACACGGATTCATCCCAGCCTAGCAAAAACGCCACAGAAGGGACAACCTTTCTTGGCGGTGGGTGCCGAAAAGTGGTGCTTTTGTGCCGCCTGCGTTCACTGCAGCCGGCGCAGGGCCTCGCGGATGAGTCGGTCGGCCGACGACGCGGGGTCAAAACCGGGCTGGCGCAGCAGGTCGGTGACCGCCTTCTGGGCTTCGGCCTGCTTGAAGCCGAGGGCGATGAGGCCGAGCACGGCATCGGAGACGGCCTCCTGGCGCGGGTCGTGGGTGCCGCGCGCGGCCTCGGCGGCCTGCCAGGCGTCGACGACGCCGACCTTGTCCTTGAGTTCGAGCACGATGCGCTCGGCGGTTTTTTTGCCGACGCCCTTGATGCGTGCCAGGGCGGCGGTGTCATTGCGGATGACCGCGTCCTTGAAAGCGGGTACCGGCAGGCCGCTGAGCACCGACAGCGCCATCTTCGGGCCGATGCCGGAGACGCGGTCCATGAGCAGGCGAAAGAGATCGCGTTCCTCGCCGCTGAAAAAGCCGAACAAGAGGTGCTCGTGTTCCGTCACATGGTGATGCGTCAACAGCGTCACTTCATGGCCCTGCTGCGGCAGGCGGTCGAAGGTCGACAGCGGGATGTTCACCGCGTAGCCGACGCCGCCGACATCGAGCACGGCCTGGTGGGGCATGGCGGCGACAATTTTTCCACGCAGGAATGCGATCATGCCTTGATGAAGGCCGGAGGCATGGTAAGTGCAAGAGGTTTGATGGACCGGCCGGCCCGCGGTCCCGCGACGGGCCAGGCGGTCATGGACCGGCTCTGCGGAATTGTTACTGGCATGAAACCCCGTCACCTTCTCTTCCTGCTCTGTGCCGTCGTGCTGTCGGCGCAGGAGGCGTCTCCGCGTCGCCCGGAGTTGCTGCTGCTGCTGCCGGAGCCGCGCGTGCTCGGCACGGACCTGTCGATCCGGCCCGACGGTGCCCGTCACACGGTGTTTTCGCCGGCCCGCGAAATCGCCGAGACGCCCGGCATCCAGGCCTACACCAAGGAAGAATTTCAGAAGCTCGGCGTCAGTGTCGACACCTTTGCCGAGCGTGCGCGCACGGCGGCCGACCGGCTGCTGGCCACGATTCAGCCGGACTTGGTCAAGGATGCCGAGGGGCGGGTGCGCTACGCGGTGTATCGAAGTGATCTGCCGCTCATGGCCAGCCTGGTCACCGCACCGTCGCTGCCGATCACCTTCGAAAAACTGTTTGGTGCCGAGATCTGGGTGGCACTGCCCGACCGTCATTCGCTGTTTGTTTTTCCCGCCAACCCCGATGCGCTGCAGGAGTTCAGCACCGACCTCGCGGAGCGCTACCGTGCCGATGCCCATGCCGCCAGTCCGGAGATTTTTACCCTGAAGAAGGGCGAGGCGCCCAAGGTGCTGGGCAGTTTTGGTGGTTCCTGAGTAGAGTGGGGGCACTGCCCAGTCCCTGATTTCAGTTGACCGGCAGGGCCACCGTCTCAGGCGGATGGCAGCCACAGCGTGAAGGTGCTGCCGACGCCAAGCGCACTGGTCACCTCGATGCCGCCGCCATGGGCCTCGGCGATCGCCTTGCAGATGGCGAGACCGAGGCCGGCCCCGCCGCTGCCGCGGTGGCGCGAGGGATCGGCGCGGTAAAAGCGCTCGAAGAGGTGCGGCAGGTGTTCGGCGGCGATGCCGGAGCCCGCATCGGCGACACTCACCCAAACGCGCTGGTCCGTCTGACCGCTGGCCACGGTGACCGTGCTGCCCGCCGGTGAGTGGCGGAGGGCGTTGCTGAGGAAATTCGTGAGGACCTGGCCGAGGCGGTCGGGGTCGCCCAGGCAGGGGGCGGGTTCGAGTTGGCGCTGCAGGGTGAGGCCGCGTTCCTCGGCCAGGCCCCCGACGAGGGCGGCGCTGTCGGCGGCCACGACGGCGAGATCGACCGGCTGTTTTTCCAGGCCAGCGGCGTCGGCGTCGAGTTGGGCGAGTTCGAGCAGGGGCTCGATCAGGCCGTTCATGCGTTCGGCGGCGCGCCGGCAGGTCTGCAGGGCGTCGCGGTACTCCTCGGGGCTGCGTTCGCGCTGCAGGGCCAACTGGGTCTGCGAGAGCATGACAGTGACCGGCGTGCGCAGTTCATGGGCTGCATCGGCGGTGAAGCGCGCCTGCTGGTCGAAGGCCTGGCGCAGGCGGGCAAAGGTGGCGTTGAGCACGGTGGCCAGGCGGCCCAGCTCGGTTTCGGTGGCGGCCACCTCAATGCGCTGATCGAGGCGACCGGCCGAGAGGCCGGCGGCGGTGTCGCTGATGGTTTGAATGGGTCGCAGGGCGCGCCCGGTCAGCCAGCCGCCGCCGAGCATGCCGAGCAGCCAGATGCCGGCGACGAGGCTGGCCAACTGCAGGGTGGTGCGCCGGTTGGCGGCCGCTTCGGCGGTGACGGCGCGGCCGACGAGGACGATTTCACCGCGTGGCGTGACTGCCGCCAGTTCGCGCCCGGGCTGGCCATCGGCCAGGGTCAGGTTTTGCCCATGCGGGGTCAGCGGTCGGCCGGTTGCCAGTTCGGGGCGGGGGCGAGTGGCGGTGGCGGCATCGCTGGCGCGCAGGACGGTGCCGCGCCGCTCCCAAACGACGAACCAGCCGCCGTTCGCTGAGGCCCAGTCGCGCAGGGATTTTTCCTGCTGGGCACGCGGGCCGCTGGCGTTCCAAGCATCCTCGGGCAGGGGGAAAAAGTCTTCGAGCGAGGGCTCCCGCGGCGGTCCCGGCGGCCGGCCGATCAGGCCGAGCAGTTCGTTGACGTGCTGCTGCAGCTCGCTGTCGACCCTCCGCAGTTCCTGCGCCCACTGCAGGCGTTGGGCGGTGTAGGCAAAGCCGCACAGCACCGCCAGCAGCAGCAGCCCGTGCCAGAGCTGCAGTCGCCAGCGGATGGAGCGCGGCAGCAGTTTCATGCCTCGATGCAGTAGCCGTGGCCGCGGCGGGTGGTGATGAAGTCGTGGCCGAGTTTTTTGCGGATGTTGGAGACGTGCACGTCGAGCAGGTTGCTCAGGCTGCTTTCGTTTTCGTCGAACAGGTGCTCGTAGAGTTCCGTGCGCGACACCACCCGGCCGTGGTGCAGCGCAAGGTGTTCGACGAGGGCGTATTCGCGGGCGGTCAGCGGCAGCACCGCGCCGTCGCGACTGACCGTGCGCGAGCGCATGTCGAGCCGCACCGGCCCGAGCACGATCTCGCTGCGGGTCTCGCCGGCCAAGCGCCGCTGCAGGGCGCGCAGGCGTGCGGCCAGTTCGCGCAGGTCGAAGGGTTTCGGCAGGTAATCGTCGGCGCCCAGGTCGAGGCCGCGCACCCGGTCGCTGACCCGGCCGCGCGCGGTCAGCACCAGCACGGGCGTGCGCCGCTTTTCGCGCAGGCGGCGCAGCACTTCCAAGCCGTCGATCACCGGCAGCATGAGGTCGAGCACCACGGCGTCGTAGTCGGTCTCCAGGGCCTTGAACAACCCCTCCTCGCCGTCGGCCGCCTCGTCGACGGCATGGCCCTCCTCGCGCAGCGCCTGCGCCAGGGTGCG
Source organism: Verrucomicrobiota bacterium (assembly GCA_023428335.1). Taxonomy (GTDB): domain Bacteria; phylum Verrucomicrobiota; class Verrucomicrobiia; order Verrucomicrobiales; family Verrucomicrobiaceae; genus Prosthecobacter. The sequence goes on from JAEYYS010000329.1 coordinate 4,757, forward strand.
CAGCAGGTCCGGTTCGTCCTCGACAATGAGCAGCCTCATGAGGCGATGAGACTGCCACGGGCCGCCTTAAGCAAGCGTGAAGACGCCGGCCGGGAAGTCGCGCTTGCGCGGCGCCGGCGGCAATGGTTGGCTCGCGCCTTCGATGAGCCAGCCAGCGCCCTTTGCCTACCGACCCGACATCGACGGCCTGCGCGGGGTCGCCGTGCTGCTGGTGGTGCTGTTTCATGCGCACCTGTCCTGCCGCGGTGGTTTCATCGGGGTCGACGTCTTTTTTGTCATCTCCGGCTACCTGATCACCGGCCTGATGCGCCGCGATTTGGAGGCGGGCAGCTTCCGGCTCGGCGATTTTTGGGAGCGGCGCGCGCGCCGCATCCTGCCGGCCCTGGCAGTCATGGCGCTGCTGACCCTCGCCGCCGGCGCCTGGCTGCTGCTGCCGGAGGATCTGGCGCGACTGGGGCAGTCGGCCATGGCGCAGTCGCTCTTCGTCGCCAACCTGTATTTCTGGCGCGAGGGCGGCGGCTACTTCGCCGGCCCGGCCGAGCAGATGCCGCTGCTGCATCTGTGGTCGCTGGCGGTCGAGGAACAGTTTTACCTGCTCATGCCACCGCTCTGCCTGCTGCTGGCGCGGCGTGCGGCGCGCGCGTCCGGCAATCTGGCGGCGCTGGGCCGCCGCGTGTTCGGCGGGCTGGCCCTGGTCAGCCTGCTGGCTTCCGTCTGGTGGGTCCAGCACGATGCCCACAGCGCCTTTTATTGGCTGCCGGCCCGGGCTTGGGAACTCCTGCTCGGCTCGCTGCTGGCCTGCTGGCCGGCCGGCCCGGCCGCGCCGCGCCTGCGGTCGGGGGTGGGGCTTGCCGGTCTGCTGGCGATCCTCATCCCGGGCCTGTTCTACGATGCCGGCACCCCCTTTCCCGGGCTCGCCGCCCTGCCGCCCTGCCTCGGCGCAGCCGCCCTCATCTGGGCGGGACGTGGCGGTCCGGCGGCGCGTCTGCTCGAGTCGCGGCCGCTGCTGCACTTCGGTCGCATCTCCTACTCGCTCTACCTCTGGCACTGGCCGCTGCTCGCCCTCGCAGCTGCCCTCAGTCCGGTCCTGGTCGATGCGGATTCGCGCGCGGTGCGCGTCGGCCTGGTGCTGGCGGCCTGGGGTTTGGCCGTGCTGTCCTGGCGCTGGGTCGAGAATCCCGTGCGGGCGCGGGTGATTTTGAAAAGCCGGGCGGCGTTGTTTTCAGCCTCCGGCCTTGTGCTGATCCTGCTGTTGGCGATCGGTGCCTGGTTGAGCGCACGCCAGGGTTTGCCCGAGCGTTTGCCGGCCGGTGCGGCGCGCATGGCCTCGGCGACAGCGGCGGCCGCCGCCTGGC
>JAEYYS010000342.1 GCA_023428335.1 Verrucomicrobiota bacterium
CGCCGACCTGCACGGCTTCGATGTCCGCCTCGATGAGCAGGACGAACAACCGCCCGTTGAGGAAGATGATGACACTGATCCCGGCGATGCCCCGCTGTTCGAGGCCCACCCGTCCTGGCTCGCCTACGCGGGCGGTTTTGCCATGGTTGCCCTGCTGATCGGCCTCGGCGTCTTCCTGCTGCCCTTCGGCGGCGAATATTCCCTCCTGCCCCTGCTCGTCGCCCTGGCCTGGCTGCTCGGCATCGCCCTGGCGCGCTATTCAACCGACTACCTGGTCGGCGAGGACCGCGTCGAAAAAGTCTGGGGGCTGCTCGCCCGCAGCTCGCGCGAGGTGCGCATCTGCGATGTCCGCAACATCGACGTCCACATGCGCGGCCTGAAGGGCCTGCTCGGCGTCGGCACGGTCGACATCTCCTCCTCCGGCGGCAATGAGGTCGAGGTCAGCTTCCGCGATGTGCGCGGCGCCCACGAGGTCAAGCAGCTCGTCCGCCAGCTCCAGCGCGACGCCGCCACGGAGCCATGAATCAAGCGCTCAGGCCTCCGGCTTGCGACTGAGCAGCGGCTCAAAGACAAACCATTGCTGCCAGTGCTCGCGCACAAAACCGTGCAGCAGCGGCAGCCAGCGCCGGCCGACCTCATCGGCACGCACCTTCTCCACGCCGTCGCAAAAGGGCTCGCCGATGTGGATGCGGTAGCGCATCCGGCCGAGGCGGATCAGGAAAATCGGCCAGGCCGGCACGCGGGCGATCTCCGCCAGCACCAGCGGCCCGCGCGGGATGCGAAAGCACACGCCTTCATGCTCCATCTCCACCGCCGAGACGTCGATGATGACGCGGTCGCCCTGCACCGCCACCGCCTCGCCCGCCTGCAGGCGTCGGCACAGCTCCAGACCGAGGTGGCTGGCCGATTCGTTGTAATGGATGTGCAGAAGCGGGTTGTCGCGCGCGACACCGCGCAGTTCGGCCGCTCGCAGCTCCTGCAGGCCCTCGCTGCGCTCGGGGGCGCGCCCCACGTGCAGGGCGCGACCGAAGCGCTGGGCGAACACCGCGGCACCGAGATCGTAGTTGCCGCTGTGAATGGTGAAGACCAGGACACCGCCCGGATGCGCGCGCAGGGCGTCGAAGCGCGCCATGTCGGGAATGTCCCACTCCACCGGCTCGCCAAAGTGCAGGTGCCAGAGCCGGTCGAGATAGGTCAGGCCGAACTGCAGGAAAACCCGGTAGGAGGCCGCGGCATTGCGCAACCGGCCGAACTCGGGGCGCAGCACGGCCAGGTTGGCGCGCACCGCCCGGCGCGGTGCCCGCGCCAGCAGCCAGATCAGCAGGGTCACCGGCCGGGCCAGCAGCAGGCAAACCGGACGCGGCAGCACGCGCATCCAGAACAGCAGAAAACGCGTCAGGAAGGCGCCATGCAGGCCGCTCGCAGCGGCAGTGGGTGAGGCGGCATCGCCGGCAGGCTTGGCCATGCCGGTCAGCGCGAGGTTTTCAGCAGTTCCGACAGCGGCACCAGCTCGCCATCCGGCGATTCCGGCTCAAACTCGCCGCGCGCGCGCTTGCGGTCCTCCTCCTGGCGATCCTTCTCCTCCCGCTCGGAGCGACGTTTGGAATCGCGCTTCTCCTTCTGCGTCGACGGCGTCATCTCAATGAAGGTCGAGGACGAGGTCAGATCCTTGATGCGCGGAAACTCCTCGTCGAGCGAGGCGATCAGGGCATCGTCGAAACCGCGCCAGACCGTGAAGATGCCGTCGGTGATGGGCTGATCGATGACCACATGGTCGACGACCGCACCGTTGACCATGGTCATGAGGATCTCGCCCTGGCGCAGGCGCGTCACCAGCTCCAGCGAGTTGGTGCCCTTGAAGTCGAGCTTCATCGCCACCCCCTGGGTGCCGTCATCGGCCGGGAACGGGTGAAAGGCGGCGAGGCTCTGCGTGCTGAACTCGGGGATGATCTTGAAGATCATCGAGCGACCTTCGATGGTGCGACGGAAGACGGTCTTCTTCGAGTCCATGTCATTGCCCTGCGAGTGCACGGTGATGACGACCTTTTCCTTGGAATTGCTGGCGCAGGCGGCAAGACCGAGCGCAAGGGCGGACGCGAGCAGGAGACGAAGCATGCGCCAGCAAAGCCGTTCCAGGGGCTTTTGCAAGGACCTCAGCATGGGAGGTTTTCCACCGCCGCGTAAGAAGATGTTTGTGTTTACCCGTCGCTCCGTCACAATGCCGACGCCGTTTCGCCGCCGTGTCCACCGCGCTCCCAGATGACGAACCCACGCTGATCACCGGCAGGGGGCCGGTCGATAGCGATGACCTGCCGACCCTGGTCACCGGCGCGCCGGCGCCGACCGCGGGGGCCGCCATCTGCCCGCAGGAGGACTGGCTCGACGGCAAGTTCCGCCTGCTCGACCAGCTCGGCGAGGGTGGTTTCGGCCTGGTGTACCGCGCCGAGCAAACCCAGCCCATCCACCGCCTGGTCGCCGTCAAGGTGCTCAAGGCGGGCATGGACACTCGCCAGGTCATCGCCCGCTTCGACACCGAGCGCCAAACCCTCGCGCTCATGGAGCACCCGAACATCGCGCGCGTGCTCGACGCCGGCACCACCGCTCGCGGCCAGCCCTACTTCGTCATGGAGCTGGTGCGCGGCCGTTCGATCACCCGCTACGCCAGCGAAAAAAGTCTCGGCCTCAGCCAAAAACTCGAGCTCTTCATCCCGGTCTGCCTCGCCGTCAATCACGCCCACCAGAAGGGCATCATCCACCGTGACCTGAAGCCGTCGAATGTCATGGTCATGGAGGAGGACGGTGCGCCCACCCCGAAGGTGATCGACTTCGGCATCGCCAAGGTGCTCGAACAAAAGGACGCCCGCCAAACCCTCGCCACCGGCCTCGACCAGTTGGTCGGCACCCCCGGCTACATCAGCCCGGAACAGATCGAGTTCGGCAGCGCCCATGCCGACACCCGCTCCGACGTCTATGCCCTCGGCTCGATCCTGCTCGAACTGCTCACCGGCAAGGGCCTGGTCAGTCCGATGGACATTGCCCACAAGCCCATCCACCTCATCCTGCGCGATCAGGTGGAACTCGATCCGCCGCGCCCCAGCTCGCGCGAACCGGAACTCAAGGGCGACCTCGACTGGATCATCCTCAAGGCGCTCGAACGCGATCCCGCGCGCCGGTACGGCAGCGCCGGCGACCTCGCCGACGACCTGCGCCGCTTCCTCCACCATCAGCCCGTGCAGGCGCGCCCGCCAAGCCGGCGCTACCTGATCGAAAAGTTCGTTCGCCGCCACCGCGTCGGCGTCGCCGCCAGTCTCGCCATCGCCTTCGCCGTGCTCGCCGGCGGCGTCACCAGCACCGCCCTCTACATCGAGGCCGAACGCAACCGCGACCTGCTGCGCCGCTCCTACTCGCGCTCCGACGAGCAGATGGCGCGCCAGCTCACCGAGCGCACCGACTACCCGGAAGCGGTCGCCTGGCTCTGCCGCGCCCTGCGCACCGACCCCGCCAACACGCTCGCCGCCACCAACCTGCTGACCCTGCTTCAGCACGTTCACCTGCTGCACCCCGCCACCCCGGAACTGGCCATGGCCGACGATGTCACCAGCGCACGCCTGGTCGCCCTCAGCCCGGCCAGCCGCCGCCTGCTCGCCGTCGGCACCGCCGCCCCCTCCGCCACCGGCAACCGGCGCGACCTGCTCAGCCTGTGGAACCTCGACAGCCTCAAGCGCGAGGACCAGCCGCTGACCGACGGCGCCCGTGCCACGGCCCTCATGCTCAGCCCCGATGGCAGCCTGGCCGCGCTCGCACGCGACGATGGCCAGGTCGAACTCGTGGATCTCGCCAGCGCGCGCCATCTGCCGTTGCAGCCGCGCCTGCCCGGCGCCGCCCTCTGCCTCGCCCTCTCCGGCGACGGCCAGATTCTCGCCGCCGGTGGCGAGGGCGGCAGCCTGCAGTTCTGGGACCTGCGCCGCCCCGAGGCACCTGCCGTGGTTTTGACCGATCCCGCCCTGGAAGGCGAACCCGTGCAGGTGATCGCGCTCGACCTGTTCGGCACCCTCGCCGCCACCGGCAGTCCCATCGCCGGCGGCACCGGCGGTGGCCGCGCCCTCGTCTGGGATCTGCTCGAGCAAAAGGCCGCCGGCGATGCCTTTGAAACCGAACAGGGCATCGCCGCCCTGGCCCTGCATCGCGAGCAGGAAATGCTCGTCGTCGGCCTGCACTCCGGCCTCATCCATGTCGGCAATTTCCGCGCCCAAAGCGAGCTGCTGGCGCCACTGGTGCATCCGGGCGCCATTCTGAACCTCAGCCTCAGCCAGGATGGCGGCGTCCTGCATGTCGGCGACGGCCAGGGCTACCTGCATGGCTGGGACCTGCGCGACGGTCGCCCCCTGCACCCCGCGGAACGCCACGATGGCGAGATCATCACCACCCACCTCGCCCCCGGCGCCGGCCTGGTGACCGCCGTCTCCCGCCACGGCGAGGTCCACGTCTGGGACAGACGCAACGGCAACCGCACCCGCCTGCGCCTGCCTCACAACATCGCCGAAGCCGGCCTCAGCGCCGACGGCTCGCAACTCGTCGCCGCCCCCGCCCTGCACCCGCGCCTGCAGGTCTGGAGCATCCACGAACGCATGACCACCCGCCGCTGGCTGGCCGCGGAGAGCGACGAAACCTTTGCGCCCCAACCACCCGCCACCGAGCCCCCCCAACAACTCGCCGACAGCCGTCTGCTGCTCGCCTGCCAAAGCGGTCGCTGGCGCGCCGCCACCGGTCGCGAAGGCAGCGTGCGCGTGCTCGATGAGCAATGGCGCACCCGCTGCCGCTTCGAACATCCACCCGCCGTCGGCGCCGTCGTCGTCTCCGAGGACGGCAAACTCGCCGTCAGCTCCGGGCGCGACCAGCAAATCCTGTTCTGGAACGCCGCCACCGGCGAACCGCTCGGCATCTCGATCCGCCTGAAAACCTTCGTGCCCGGCCTCGCCCTCAGCCCCGACGGCCGGCGTCTGGTCACCCTCACCGACGACGGCGAGATCCGCGTCTGGGACACCGCCACCGGCGATTGCCTGACCCCGGCCATCCGCCAGGGCCGCGACATCCGCCGCGTCGCCGTGTCGGAAGACGGCAGCCGCCTGCATTTCCGCGCCGGCACGGAAGGCTGGTTCTCCCTGCCCATGCCGCCGGAACCGACCGCCCTGCCCGAGTGGTTCCTGCGCCTCGCCGAAGCCCTCGCCAGCCGTCGCCTCAACGACGAGGGCAAGTCGCAAACCCTCGATCCCGCCGAAGTCAAAGCCGCCCTTCAGGCCGTGCCGACCCCGGCCGGCAAAACCGATGCCCTGGCACAGCGCTGGGCCAGTTGGCTGCTCGCCCGTCCCACCGAACGCCCACTGTCGCCGCAGGACGACGAACCCCTGGCCGACTACGCCCGCCGGCTGACCGAAAGCACCGAACCCTCCGCGCTCGCCGAGGCCTCGCGCTTCAGCCAGTGAGCCGGCGCCGCCTTGCATCTGGATTTGGGCAGCGCTAGAGGAAGGCGTTCATGACCGACTTCGTCAGCATCCTCACGGTTGTCCTGCCCGTCTACCTGACCATGGGCGCCGGTGCCGCCGCGCGACATGCCGGCATCCTGCCCAAGGAGGCCGACACCGGCCTGATGAAACTCGCCGTCACCCTGCTGACCCCCTGCCTCATCCTCGGCCGCGTCGTCGGCAACACCTCGGTCATGCAGCCGGCGCCGGTCCTGCTCGCCGCCAGCCTCGGCTACGCACTGGTCGCCCTCGGCATCGCCGTCTCCTACTTCGCCGCCCCACTCATCGGCCTGAAGAAACACGAGGGCCGGCGCACCTTCGCCGTCTCCTGCGGCCTGCAGAACTACGGCTTCGTCGCCATCCCCATCGTCACCGCCCTCTTCCCCGATTCCGGCACGCTCGGTGTGTTGTTCACCTTCACCCTCGGCGTCGAACTCGCCTGCTGGACCGCCGGCGTCGGCCTGATGACCGGTCTGGGCAAGGCGCCGTGGCGACTCGCGGTCAACCCGCCCGTGCTCGCCATCCTGCTCTCGCTCGCTCTCAACTTCAGCGGCCTGCATGCCTGGATGCCCGGTGTGCTGCGCAACACCCTCGACATGATGGGCGCCTGCGCCGTGCCACTCGCCGTCCTGCTCATCGGCGCCTCGATCTACGACGTCTGGGGCCAGGAAGCCATGCGCTGGTCGGTCGCCCTGTTCGCCCCGGTGCTACGCCTCGCCCTGCTGCCGCTCGCCTTCCTCGCCGCTGCCGCCTGGCTGCCGGTCGCTCCCGAGCTGAAAAACGTCCTCGTCATCCAGGCCGCCATGCCCAGCGCGGTCTTCAACATCGTCATCGCCCGCCACTACGGCGGTCACGCGCCCACCGCCGTGCAGGTGGTGATCGCCACCACCGTGGTCAGCCTGGCGAGCACGCCACTCGTGCTCGCCTGGGCGCTGAAAAACCTCTGAAGCCCGGCCTCAGCGCGCCAGCACCTCGCGCAGCAGCTCGATGCAGCGACGATTCTGCGCCATGGTACCGATGGAAATGCGCACCCACTCGGGCAGCTTGTAGGCCGCCATCGCACGCACGATCACCCCGCGCTCCATGAGCGCCTTGAACACCGCATTGCCGTCGCCCACCTTCACCAGCACAAAGTTCGCGTAGCTCGGGATGAACTCCAAACCCATCGCGGCAAACTGCTCCTGCAGGTAGTCGCGACCTTCATCGGTCAGGGCCTTGGTCTTCGCCTGGTGCTCCTCGTCGAGCAGGCCCGCCAGCGCACCGGCCTGGGCGACCAGATTGACGTTGAACGGCTGGCGCGTGCGCTGCAGCACATCGATCAACTCCTTGTTGCCGATGCCGTAACCGACGCGCACACCGGCCAGACCCTGGATCTTCGAGAAGGTGCGCAGGACGATGACATTGCGACCCTCACGCACGTACTTGAGCGTGTCCGGCGGGTTGTCGAGGAACTCATAGTAGGCCTCGTCGAACACCACGGTGACATGCTCCGGCACCTTGGCCATGAAGCGGTCGATCGCCTCCTGGCTCACCAGCGTGCCGGTCGGGTTGTTCGGATTGGCGATGAAGATCTCCTTGGTCCGCGGCGTGATCGCGGCGGCCATGGCGTCGAGGTCGTGCACGTAGCCGGGATCCTCGACCTCGATCGTCTCCGCGCCAAACACCTTGGCCATCAACTTGTACACCAGGAAGGCGTGCTTGGCGGTGATGATGTTGTCGCCCGGCTGCAGGAAGGCGTGGCCGATGAACTCAATGATCTCGTTGCTGCCGCAGCCAACGATGATGTTGCCCATCTCCAAACCAAACTTCGCCGCCAGGGCATTGCGCAGCTTCCATGAGGCGCCGTCCGGATACAGGTGCACCTCCTCGACCGCCCGCTTCATCGCCTCGACCGCCTTCGGCGAGGGCCCGATCGGGTTCTCGTTCGAGGCCAGCTTGATGATGTCGCCGGGCTTCAGCCCGAGTTCACGGGCGACATCTTCAATGGGCTTGCCGGGTTCGTAGGCGACGAGGTCTTTGAGCTGCGGGTTGGCGTGGTTCCAGATGGACATGGCGGGGGCCATTTCTTCCACCGGGAAACGCCGCCTGGCAAGCGTTTGGATGCCGCGCCGGCTCAGGGTTCCTTGGCGTACTCGGCGTAGGCCTCGGCGATCTTCGCCGCCTTCTCATCACCGGTGTGGAAGATGAAGCGGTGGCGCAGGCTGACCTTGTCGCCCTTCTTCAGGGTGAAGGCGCCGCTCTCCGAGTTCTTGTCGAGCGACTGCAGACCGAAGGGATTGGCGGTGAACAGACCGTAGGTGCGCACGTGCCAGGGGGTCGGGTGACGGAAGCTCTTCGGATGGTTGAGCATGGCGACACCGACATGGGCGCCCTTGACCGTGCCATGGTAATCGACCCACTTGGCGCGCTTGGCCCAGGCGTCAGCATCCTTGTGGCCCTCGCTGGTGATGATGTGACCGGTGCCCTTGCCTTCCTTGCCCTTGTCCACCGCCATCTCCGACGGCACGCGGATGCTCAGGCCCGAGTCCTTTTTGTCGTCCACCAGGGTGTCGCCCTCGGTGGCGACCAGCTCGATGTCGATGTCAATGATGCGGCTGGCACCCTTGTCGATGAAGGTGTGGCGGCGGATCTCCTCGAGGATCTTTTTGCCGTTGGCATCGACGTGGTCGGAGACGGCGGTGAGCACGGCCTTCTCGCCATCCTTCATCTCGGTGAAGCTGCGATGCTTGATGGCACCCAGGTGCTTGACGCGTTCCGCCGTCTTCTCGCTCGGCTTCTCGCCAAAGGTCATGCGCTCGGCCCAGGAGTCGTAGCCGCCGATGTTCTCATGGCCAAAGCACAGGCCGCGATGGTGCGGGTGATCGTGCTGCTCGCCGTCCACCGTCTTCATCGGGTAGGAGCGGGTCATGTCGGTGCCATCCGGACCAATGATCGGCCAGAGGTAGGGCTTGTTGGCCTGGTCGACGACGTATTCGGTGAAGAACTTGCCGTCGAGCTTGACGACAGCGCCGCCGGTCGCGGTCTTCTCAATCGTGAAGGTGCCGGCCTGGACAGAGGCGGCAAGGAGGGCGGCGAGGGCGAGGTGGAGCTTCATGAGTTGGGGAAAAAGCACGGACAAGAACGCCTGTGCAAGCCCGTTTCTTCCCCCTTCCCGTCCGTCCATGAAACTTCTGCCCTGTCTTTCCCTCCTCCTGCTGGCCACCGCCGCCAGTGCCCAACTGCGCACCGATGGTGCCACCGCCTCCTTCCGCGGCAGCCTGCCGCCGCAGCCGGTCGCCGCCCTCTCCGCCGAGCAGGAGGCCGCCCTGGAAAAGGAACTCGCCGCCCTGACCACTGCCTTTGCCGCCGTGCAGAAGCACCCGCGCGCCGCCGACGCCCACATCCTGCTCAAGGCGGTGCGCTACGCCCTCGACTTCGACGAATGGTACGACAAGAAGGCCGAGGACGGCGTCAAGAAGGCGCAGAAACTGCTCACAGAGGCGCGGGCGCGCATCGACGGCCTGAAGAGGAATCGCACCCCCTGGCTAGATGGCCACGGCTGGAAGGTGCTCGGCTACTACTCGCGGCTCGATGACAGCCCGCAGCCCTACGGCGTCGAGATCCCTGAAGGCCTGCGCCTCGGCCAAAAACCCGTGCCCATGTGGATCTGGCTGCATGGCCGTGGCGACACCGCCACCGACCTGCACTTCATCGCCGGCAAGCTCGGCAGCACCAAGCCCGGCCAGTTCCAGCCCAAGGGCACCCTCGTCATCCATCCCTTCGGCCGCTACTGCAACGGCTGGAAAAGCGGCGGCGAAGTCGATGTCTTCGAAGCGCGTGACGACGCCATCGCCCGCTTCAACGTCGACCGCGACCGCATCGCCCTCGCCGGCTTCAGCATGGGCGGCGCCGGCGCCTGGCACCTCGGCGCCCACTACCCCGACCAATGGGCCTGCGTGCACGCCGGCGCCGGTTTTGTCGATGTGAAGCGCTACCAGAAGCTCACCCCCGAAAAGATGCCCGTCTGGTATGAACAGAAACTCTGGGGCTTTTACGATGTGCCCGACGCCGCACGCAACCTGCTCAACGTCCCCCTCGTCGCCTACAGCGGCGAAAACGACACCCAGCGCGACTCCGCCGCCTACATGGAAGAAGTGCTCGCCGGTCACGGCCTCAAGCTCAGCCATCACATCGGCCCGGGCATGGGTCACAAGTACCACCCCGAAGTCATTAAAACCGTCCAGGCCGAGATCGAAGCCGCCGTCGCCAAGGGTCGCAACCGCTTCCCCGACACCATCCACATCCAGGCCAAGACACCCCTCTACGGCCGCGTCCACTGGCTGAACCTGCACGGCATGGAGGAAAGCTGGAAGGAAGCCCGCATCGACGCCCGCGTCACCAGCGGCCGCAGCATCGAACTCACCACCCAGAACGTCAGCCGCATCGTCCTCTACCCTCCCCCCCAGGCCCGCGCCGGCGGTCGCCAGCTCGACCTCATCGTCGATGGCAGCAAGCTCACCGTCGCCCTCGGCCCCGTCCTGCCCGAGTTCGCCAACTTCCACCAGACCGGCCCACGCCTGCCGAACTCCGGCGGCGCCTTCATCCGCCTCGTGAAAAAGGACGGTCGCTGGACCGAACACGGCCCCACTCCCTTCGCCCACACCGGACCCGAGGGCGGCAAACCCTCCTCGCACCCCGGCCCGATCGATGCCGCCTTCCTCAAGCGCTTCCTCGTCGTCCTGCCCGATGGCAAAGCCTCCCATCCGCAGGTCGAAGCCTGGGTGCAGGCCGAGTCCGCCCACTTCCTCCAGCGCTGGCGCAGCCTCATGCGCGGCGACGCCCGCGTCGTCAAGGCCTCCGACCTCGGCGACCCCATCACCGCCGGCCAGACCCAGGGCCTCATCCTCTGGGGCACCCCCGAGTCGAACTCCGTGATCAGGCAACTGCTGCCGCGACTGCCCCTCCATTGGGACGCCCAAAAGGTGGCGATCGCCGGCCAGAGCCACCCCGCCGCCAGCCACGTGCCCCTGCTCATCTATCCCGCCCTCGAATCGCCCGGCTTCGAAGTCGTGCTCAACACCGGCCTCACCTTCCGCGAAGCCCACGACCGCACCAACTCCCTGCAGAACCCCAAGCTGCCCGACTGGGCCATCCTCGACCTCAGCCAGCCCCCCAGCGCCGAAG
>JAEYYS010000353.1 GCA_023428335.1 Verrucomicrobiota bacterium
GTGCGCCTGAACATCTTCCCGGATGGCGGTGTGAGCCGGCTGCGGTTGTTTGCCAAGGTGGTGAAGTAAAGAGCGGGATTGGCCCCTCACCCTAACCCTCTCCCCGGGAGGGGAGAGGGAACTGGCACGGAGAAACGGCTGACCTCGTTCCTCCCTCTCCTCTCGGGGAGAGGGCCGGGGAGAGGGGAAACCGCTTCCTACTTCGCCACCTTGCCAAACAACCGCAGCCGGCTCACACCGCCATCCGGGAAGATGTTCAGGCGCACGTGGGTGATCGGGCCGAGGTTGGCGATCTGCTCGCTGAACTCGTGTTCGGCGTGCATCGACAGCTTCTGGCTCGGCAGCAGCTCGCGCCAGAACAGGCTCTGGGTCTCGATCTGGCTGTCGGTGCCGCCTTTGACGTAAGCCGCCTGGATCGAGCAGCTGTCCGGGTAGTTGCCCTTGAAGTGCAGGGTATCGACGACGATGCGCTCGATTTCGCCCGGATGGCCGAGGGCGACGATGACCCAATCGTTGCCGGGCGTGCGGCGGCGGGCGGTTTCCCAGCCGTCGCCCATGTTCTCGCCGCGGTTCGGGTTGAGGATGTTGCTCATACGGCCGAAATGCTCGTCCGAGCAGGCCAGCGCGCGACCGCCATTCAGCGCCGCCGCCAGGTCGATCTGCTCGTTATCGCCGACGCTGCTCCAGTCGCGGAACGGGATGCCGTGCACGCGCAGACGCGCCACGCCGCCGTCCGGGTAGATGTTGAAGCGCAGGTGGCTGACCGGCTTGTCGAAGGCGATCTCGTGGTAGTGGTGGCTGTTGCCCTGGAGCTCGACGGCCGGAAGGATTTCCGTCCAGACGGTGTCGTCGATCGGGTCGCCGTCAGCGACGAAGCAGGCTTCCACCGAGGCGGACGGCGGGTAGTTGCCGGTGAAGTGGCTGGTGTCGATATCCACGCCCTTGATCTGACCAGGCACGCCCAGGCGGATCACCGCATGGTCGTAACCTTCGAAGCGCTTGCGGCGCGACTCCCAGCCATCCATCCACTTGCCGTTGTCATCGAAAACGCCCTCCTTCCATACGGCCGGTGTTGGCTGGAACAACCGGTTGACGTCGGCGAACCAATCGTCGGTGACGGAGATGGCGCGGGTGCCCAGGCGGGCATCGGCCAGGTTGACGTATTTTTCGAAGGGTACGGCGTAAGCTTTCATGGACTCGTCTGCCTTGGATGAGAAGCGGTTTCTGTCATTACTGCCTTTGTTGCGGTTGGTGCTCGTTACATCGCCTGCAGGCGGAACAGGGCGATCTTGTTGATTTCCGCCAGTGCTCGGGCGAATTCCTGCTCGGGATCGTTGTGGATGCGTTCTTCGAATGCGGCGAGGATCTGGTGCCGGTTGCTGCCCTTGACCGCCATGATGAAGGGGAAGCCGAACTTGGCCTTGTAGGCCTCGTTGAGTGCGGTGAAGCGGGCGAACTCCTCCGGCGTGCATTCGTGGATACCGGCGCCGGCCTGTTCCGAGGTGCTGGAGGCGGTCAGCTCGCCACGCACGGCGGCCTTGCCGGCCAGGTCGGGGTGAGCATTGACCAAGGCCAGCTGAGTGTCATGGTCGGCGGCGAGCATCGCCTGGGACAGGCGGGTGTGCAGCACTTCGATGTCGTCCAGCGTCTCGTCGGCGCCCGCCTGGTAAACGGTTTCGGCAACCCAGGGCGAGTGCTCGTAGACGTCGGCAAAGGCGGCGACGAAGGCGTCGCGATCCAGCGTCGAGGGTTTGATCGTCTTGAACGGGGTCATCAATTGCGCTCCGCGGTAAAAGGGTGGGTGGCGTGCCAGTGGCGGGCGATGTCGACACGACGGGCGCACCAGACCTTCTCATGGCCCTTCACGTACTCGAGGAAGCGGGCCAGCGATGCCAGGCGCGCCGGGCGCCCGAGCAGCCGGCAGTGCATGCCGATGGACAACATCTTCGGCGCGCCTTCGCAGCCTTCGGCGTAGAGCACGTCGAAGGCATCCTTCAGGTAGGTGAAGAAGTCATCGCCGCTGTTGAAGCCCTGCACCTGGGTGAAGCGCATGTCGTTGGTGTCCAGCGTGTAGGGGATCACCAGATGCGGCTTTTCCGGCGTCGACTCGGGGTCCCAGTAGGGCAGGTCGTCGTCGTAGGTGTCGGAGTCGTAGAGAAAGCCGCCTTCCTCGCGTACCAGGCGCCGGGTGTTGGGGCCGGTGCGGCCGGTGTACCAGCCGAGCGGCCGTTCGCCGGTGATCTCGCCGAGGATGCGGATGGCTTCCTGCATGTGCTCGCGCTCCTGCGCCTCATCCATGTACTGGTAGTCGATCCAGCGGTAGCCGTGGCTGCAGATTTCGTGTCCGGCGCCGGCCATCGCCTTGATCAGTTCGGGGTGACGCTGGGCGGCCATGGCGACGGCGAAGATGGTCAGCGGGATGTCGTGCTTGTCGAACAGCTTGAGCAGGCGCCATACGCCGGCGCGACTGCCGTATTCGTAGAGCGACTCCATGCTCATGTGGCGCACGCCTTGCAGCGGCTGTGCGGCGACCATCTCGGAGAGAAAGGCCTCGGATTCCTTGTCGCCGTGCAGCACGCAGCGTTCGCCACCTTCCTCGTAATTCAGCACGAAGGACAACGCGATACGCGCATCGCCCGGCCAGCGCGGGTGCGGTGGGTTGCTGGCGTAACCGATCAGGTCGCGTGGGTAGTCGGCGCTCACTGGGGTGCTTCCTGTATGGCAGGTCGTCATGGCACGACCGGATGGCTGGATTGTATACAAATTGGATGAGGCTTTGTAAATAGCAATTTTCATCCTTTCGCTATAGCTGGTATCTGCCGTGTCACGATCAACCATGCTCAGAGTCATCTGCAACTTGCAGGTAACGGGCCAAACGATGCTTGAAAAACTGTATACAAAAATATCTGCAGATTGTCTTGAGCGATGTGGGGCGGATGGTTATGCTCGGTGCAGTTTCCATTCAACAGAGCGGAGGTGCCCGTGGGCCGATTGACCACACACGTACTCGACGCCGCCCACGGTTGCCCGGGCAGCGGAATCAAGGTGGAGCTGTATCGCGTCGAGGATCAGGCGCTG
>JAEYYS010000359.1 GCA_023428335.1 Verrucomicrobiota bacterium
GCGCCAGGCCGGCGGTGGCGGTGGTGGCTACCCGCAGCGCCAGCAGGCCGCCCAGCGCCCGCCGCAGCGGCCGGCGGCGGAGGAAGACTTCGGCGAGGGCCCGATCACCGACGACCTCGACGGCGACGAGATCCCGTTCTGAAACCCAGGGTCGAGAAGTAAGAAGGCTTGCATCCGCCCTGGAGTCCGGCGTTGAATCCGGCCTGCCGCATGCAACCCGAACCCGCCCGCGCCCCCTGGTGGCGCCTCCTCTACGTCCAGGTACTGCTCGCCGTGGCGGCGGGCATCGTCCTCGGCTGGCTCTGGCCTGAGGCCGGCAAGACCCTGAAACCGCTCGGCGACGGCTTCATCAAGCTCATCAAGATGATGATCGCCCCGGTCATCTTCTGCACCGTCGTGCACGGCGTCGCCTCGATGGGCGACCTGAAAAAGCTCGGCCGGGTCGGTGGCAAAACGCTGCTCTATTTCGAGGTCGTCTCGACCTTGGCGCTGCTCATCGGCCTGGTCGTCGTCAATGTGCTGCAGCCCGGCGCCGGCTTCAATGTCGACGTCGCCGAGCTGCGCGCCCAGGACGCCGCCACAGCGCGCGAGTTCGCCGGCAAGGCCCAGGCGACCAGCACGGCCGATTTCCTGCTGCAGATCATCCCCTCGACCTTCGTCGGCGCCTTTGCCGGTGGCGACCTGCTGCAGGTGCTGTTCATCGCCCTGGTCACCGCCTTTGCCCTCGCCGGCATGGGCGAGCGCGGCAAGCCCCTGCTGCATGGCATCGACCGCGTCGGCGAGGTCTTCTTCGCCATCCTGCGCATCCTCGTCAAGGCCGCCCCGGTCGGCGCCTTCGGGGCCATGGCCTTCACCATCGGCAGCTACGGCCTCGGCTCGCTGCAAAAGCTGCTCGCCCTGATGCTCGGCTTTTACCTCACCGCCGGCCTCTTCGTCCTGGTCGTGCTCGGTCTCATCGCCCGCTGGTGCGGTTTCTCGATCGTGCGCTTCCTCGTCCACATCCGCGAGGAGCTGCTGCTGGTCCTGGGCACAAGCTCCTCGGAGACGGCCCTGCCGCTGATGATCCAGAAGCTGCGCGGCCTCGGCTGCGCGCCGGCGACGGTCGGCCTGGTCGTGCCCACCGGCTACAGCTTCAACCTCGACGGCACCAACATCTACATGACCATGGCCGCGGTCTTCCTCGCCCAGGCCACCAACACGCCGCTCGATCTCGGCCAGCAGCTCAGCCTGCTGCTGGTCGCCATGGTCACCTCCAAGGGCGCCAGCGGCGTCACCGGCGCCGGTTTCATCACCCTCGCCGCGACGCTGGCCGTGGTGCCCGCGGTACCGATCGAATCACTGGCCCTGCTGGTCGGCATCGACCGCTTCATGAGCGAGTGCCGGGCGCTGACCAACCTGGTCGGCAACGGCGTCGCCACGGTGGCCATCAGCCGCTGGGAGGGCGAGGTCAGCGCCGAGACGATCCGCGCCAACCTGGCACGACCGCAGCCGCCGCCGCCTGCTGTCTGAAGCTGGCTCCCGGTCAGGGCAGCAGCGCCTCGGGGCTGTCGACAAAGATGTCCTTGAGCTGCTCGTCCGGCAAACCGCTGTTGCGGATGCCTTCGAGGCGCTTGCGGCTGCCGCGCTCACTCGACGGACGGTTGGCGGTGCGCTGCACCAGATCGGTGATCAGCGGCGCCGCCACCACCGCGCTGCCGGCCAGCAGGCTGAGCGCCACCACGTTGGCCGCACCGCGGCTCATGCCGCGGCCGAACAGAATGCCCAGGGCGCAGCCGGCGGCCGCGGGTGCGATCATGCTGGCGTAGGTCTCGTAGCGATTTTCGGCGGTGGACTCGGGTGTCATCGCCTTTTCATAACGCATCCCGGCAGATTGTCCAAAGTGGAATTTGCCGGGCACGGGGCGTTGCTCCATGATGCAGCGTCCATGGAACCGCCAAGCCCCCCTCCGCGCTATGCGCTCATCCTCGCCGGCGGCAGCGGCCAGCGTTTTTGGCCCCTGAGCCGCGATCGCCTGCCCAAGCAGCTGCTGCGCCTGTTCGGCGACAAGACCCTGCTCGAAATGACGGTGCAGCGCCTCGAGGGTCTGGTGCCGAAGCAGAACATCCTCGTCCTCACCAACCTGCAGCAGGAACAGGCGGTGCGCGACCTGCTGCCCGATCTGCCTGCGGAAAACATCCTCGCCGAACCGGAAAAACGCGACACGGCGCCGGCCATCGCCCTCGGCGTCGGCTGGGTGGTCGCCCGCGACCCCGGCGCCACCATGCTCGTGCTGCCGGCCGATCACCTGATCGAAAACACCGTCGAATTCCAGCGTGTGCTCGCCCAGGCCGCTCGCGCCGCCGAGTTCGGCAGCAGCCTGGTCACCGTCGGCATCACCCCCACCTGGCCCTGCCCCAGCTACGGCTACGTCGAGCGCGGCCAGCGCGCCTCCCTGCCCGGGGCCGACGAAATCCCCCTCTACGAGGTCGCGCGCTTCCGCGAAAAACCCAACCCCGACCTCGCCGAACACTTCCTCAACCAGGGCGGCTTCGCCTGGAACGCCGGCATGTTCGTCTGGAGCATCCCGGCCATCTTCAGCGAGCTGACCCGCCACTGCCCGGTGCTCGCCGACTTCATCTCGGAACTGCGCAACTCGAAGGATTTCATGGCGACCGTGCGCAGCCAGTACCAGCGCCTGCCCAAGCTCTCGATCGACTATGCTCTCATGGAGCGCGCCTCGCGCGTGCTCAACATCGAGGCCACCTTCGACTGGGACGACGTCGGCAACTGGACCTCGGTCGGCCGATACCTGGAAAACGACGAGGAGGGCAACCAGCACAACGGCCCGCTCTCCACGCTTGATGCCTCCGGCAACCTGACCTTCACCCAGACCGCCCAGCACGTCGCCCTGCTCGGAGTCCAGGACCTCATCGTCGTCGCCACCCCCGACGCCCTGCTGGTCACCCAGCGCGCCTGCGCGGAGAACATCAAAAAACTCGCCGAACGCCTGCCCGACAAACTCAAGTGAGGCAGCCCGCGCTTGAGAAGCGCCGCGGCACGCGCACAGTGGCCGCCATGCCCCGCATTCTCGGCATCGACCACGGCACCGTGCGCATCGGTCTGGCGCTCAGCGACGAACTGGAACTCGTCGCCAGCCCGCTGCGCACCCTCGACGCACGCGCCGCTCCGGAGCGCGAGATCGCCCGCATCGTCCGCGACAAGCGCATCGCCCGCATCGTCGTCGGCATGCCCTACCTGCTCGGCGGCGGCCGCGGCGAGGCGGCGGAACGCGTGGAAAAATTTGCCGACACCCTCGGCCGCGAACTGCAGCACGAGATCCCGATCGAGTTCGTCGACGAACGCCTGTCCTCCGTCGAGGCCGAGGCCTCGCTGTCGCGCTCGGGCATCACCGACAAAAAGAAGCGCGACGAGGTGGTCGACCAGCTTGCCGCCACCGTCATCCTGCAGGATCACCTGAACTCGCGGCGCGGGCCGGAGAGTTTTCTCCTGCCCGAACTCAGCGACGAACCGGATTGGCTCCATGAGGGAAGACGGCATCGAAAGTAGCCTCGGCCTGCACCCGCCGGCGCCACCCGGGCGCAGGCGCCTGCGCCTGACCGTGGCCTACTGCGGCACCGGCTGGCGCGGCTGGCAAAGCCTGGTCGGCGGCGGCACCATTCAGGACGAGCTCACCGCCGCAGTGCTCAAGGCGACCCGCCTGCAGACCGTCGTGCACGGCTCAGGTCGCACCGATGCCGGCGTGCACGCACTGGCCCAAACCGCCCACATGGATGTGCCCGACGACCTGCGCATGAGCCATGCCGCCTGGTGCAAGGCGCTCAATGCCTGCCTGCCGGCAACGATCCGCGTCACCCGCGTCGAGCATGCCGCGCCCGACTTCCATGCCCGCTTCGATGCCTGCGGCAAAACCTACCGCTACCGGCTCTGGCGACCCGAGATGCTCGACCCCTTTGAATCGGACCGCGCCTGGCATGTCTACGGCCCGCTCGACCTCGCCGCCATGCGCCGCTGCGCCGCCCGGCTCGTCGGCACCCACAATTTCGTCCGTCTCTCCGCCAACCGCGGCGACATGTGGGAGACCGAGCGCCGCAAGCAACCGGACAAGACCACGCGCACGCTCAAGCGGGCCGATCTCACGGAGAAGGGCGACCTTGTCGAGCTGGAGTTCGAGGGCGACGGCTTCCTCTACCGCATGGTCCGGCTCATCGTCGGCAGCCTGGTGCAGGTCGGCCGCGGTCGCGCCAGCGAGGCCTGGTTTGCCGATCTGCTTGCCACCCATGAGGGCCTGCAGAGCAACCAGATGGCGCCGGCCTGCGGGTTGTACCTGGTGTCCGTGGCTTATCCGGCGTCGGTCGCAGGCGCCTGATCCTCGCCCGCACCGGCTTTTCGTGGCAGGACGCCGCGCGCGTGCGGCAGGGCAGGAAAGGCGGGTTTGAGACCCTCGGCAAAGATTTCCCCTCTTGCCATCCCCCGCCCGGCTCCCTAGGCTCGGCGGCCAATGAGAGAAAAACCTTCCCCCGTGGACTGGGCCGCCCTGGAGGCGAAGCCCGAATTCCGCGCCCTGCTGGCCCGCAAGGCGCGTTTCATCGTCGGCGCGACGGTCTTCTTCATGAGCTACTATCTGGCCCTGCCCATCCTCGTGGGCTATTTCCCGGACCTGATGAAGAAGCAGGTGCTGGGCAAGGTGAACCTCGCCTACGTCTTCGCGCTGTCCCAGTTCGTCATGGCCTGGACCATCGCCTTCCTCTACGTGCGCAAGGCCTCCCGCTGGGACAAGGAAGCGGCCGCCGTGATTCAGGGTCAGCATTGATCCATCACCGTTCGCCCCGCCAAGAAACCTCCCCACCGCTTTTCCCGCATGTCCATCGCTCTCACCATGTTCGTCGGCTTCGTTGCGCTGACGCTGTTCATCACCTTCTGGGCCGCCCGCAAGAACACCGGCGCCTCCGCCTACTTCGCCGCCGGCCGCAGCATCACCGGCTGGCAGAACGGCCTGGCCGTGGCCGGCGACTACATGAGCGCCGCCAGCTTCCTCGGCATCTCCGGCGCCATCTGCCTGAGCGGCTACGACGGCTTCATGTACTCCGTGGGTTTCCTGGTCGCCTACATCACCGTGCTGCTGGTGGTCGCCGAACCGCTGCGCAACGCCGGCAAGTACACGATGGCCGACCTGCTCGCCTACCGCCTCAGCCCGCGCCCGGTGCGCGCCATGGCCTCGCTCAGCACGCTGACGGTCTCCACCTTCTACATGATCGCCCAGATGGTGGGCGCCGGCGTCATCATTGAAAAACTCATCGGCGCCAGCTTCCACACCGCGGTGATCGGCGTCGGCGTGCTGATGCTGGTCTACGTGGTCTTTGGCGGCATGCTCGCCACCACCTGGGTGCAGATCATCAAGGCCATCCTGCTCATGATCGGCGCCTTCATGCTCAGCGTCTTCGTGCTCAAGTACCACGGCTACAGCCTGACCGCCTTCTTCGACGCCGTCTCCGCCGCCACCTACAACGGCACCGAGGCGCCGAAAAACCTGCTCGAGCCCGGCCTGAAATACGGCCTCGCCGTCGCCGGCCCCTGGGGCAGCCTCGACTTCATCTCGCTCAGCCTGGCCCTCGTGCTTGGCACCGCCGGCCTGCCCCACATCCTGGTGCGTTTCTACACGGTGCCCGATGCGAAAACCGCCCGCTCCAGCGTGGTTTGGGCCATGGTCATCATCGGCTTTTTCTACATCCTCACGACCTTCTTCGGCTTTGGCGCCGCGACGATTCTGGAAAAGGCCCAGATCCTCTCCGACGGCAAACCCAACCCGAACATGGTCGCTCCAGCGCTCGCCCTGCATCTCGGCGGCGAACTGTTCTTCGCCTTCATCAGCGCCGTGGCCTTCGCCACCATCCTGGCTGTCGTCGCCGGCCTGACGATGAGCGCCAGCGCCAGCTTCGCCCACGATTTCTACACGAACGTCCTCCACCACGGCAAGGAACACCGCCCGGGCCAGGAAGTCCGCGTCGCCCGCATCACCGCCTTCGTCGTCGGCGCGGTCAGCATCAGCATCGCCATCTACCTCGGCCCCAGCGTCAATGCCGCCTTCCTGGTCGGCCTGGCCTTCGCGGTCGCCGCCAGCGCCAACCTGCCGGTCATCGTGCTCAGCGTCTTCTGGAAACGCTTCAACACCACCGGTGCCGTCGCCGGCCTGGGGGTCGGTCTGGCCTCCTCGATCGGCCTGATCCTGCTCAGCCCGAACGGCCTGTTCGGCAAGGAAGGCGCGATTTTCCCGCTGGAAAATCCCGGCCTGCTGAGCATCCCGCTCGGCTTCCTCGCCGCCTGGCTCGGCACCATCCTCACCGCCCGCGATCCGGACGCCGAGGCCAAGTTCGCCGAACTCACCGTGCGCGCCCACACCGGCCTCGGCGCGGAAAAGGCCACCCAGCACTGATCCCTTCCCTCAACCCGCTCACCTCAGGTGAGCGGGTTGGCCCAGGACGCGACTGCACCCCAACCACCGCAGCAGCGGTCAGCGGTCGCCCCCACGCCTCCGCCTCGCCCTTGGCTGAGGTCGACTGTTACCGGCTCACCGATTCCGCCCAGACCCCCCGCCTCTGCGTACGCGCCTCGCGCGCCAGATTGCGCAACTCAACCCCGTAAGTCGGCAGGTCACGCGGGTCGTTGGGCAAAAAGGTGTCCATGCCGCCGATTCGCGCATAGCCCAGCCGCAACAGCCGTTCCGCCAAGTCTTCCCAGCGACCCTCCTCGGCCTCGACCCGGATCAGGGCGTAGTAACGCAGCGTACCCTCCACCTGCTCCCAACGTGTCAGCACACGGAACGGCCGCCGTTTCAACAACTCCGCCACATGCTCGGCCGCCTCGCGACCAAAGGCGGTCACCGTCGACGCATCCGCCAGCCCGAAATAATGTCGCTGCTCCTCGACCCGCGCCGGGTGCCCGAGGCTCGTCTCCAGGGCATCGACAAAATACAGCACGAACAGGTGTTCCTCGCCGTCGTGGCGGATGCGCAGGGTGTCGGCCTCATTGGCGCGGCTGTCGACCAAGGCCGCGCCTTCCAGCGTCTCGAAGTCCGGGGTCGGCTCGCGCGGGCGGCCGACCGGATCGTCCGCGACCTCCGCCACGCACACCGGAATCGCCGGCACGACCCCGCGCCGCGAGTCCTTGAACAACAGCCCGGCAACCACCACCAGCAGCACCACGACCGTGGTGATGGCGAGGGTGGAGAGCGTTTCTCGCAGCGTCATCAGCCGCCCACCTTCCCCGTGCCCGCCGGCAATCTCAAGCGGGAAACGACGGCAAAGAGCGGGGAGCCAGGGGCTTGGAGCAAAGAGCTCAGAGCGGTGCTGGCAGAAAAAGGCAGGGTGGAAAGATGCGGGAGAGGCTGTGCCGGCGGCAATGTACTCGAGGGCTTCAGCCCGTCGTGAGATGGCCAGCCGTCGCGGGCTGAAGCCCGGGAGTACGTTGTCGAAGCCTCAGGCCTCTACCCTTCCCCTGCCACGCGCTTGAGCAAAGACTCCAGCCCCGTCCATGGCAGCACCATGCCGCGTGTGCGTTGCTGGCGGGTCAAGCCGCCATGCACCACCCAAGGATGGACCTCCGACTTGGGCAGGTGCTCGCGCCAATAGTCCAAATCCTTGAAGGAATCCGACACCACCGTTTCGCCCGCCTTGATCTCCACGGCTTGGTAGCTGCCGGGACCGGTTTCTACCCAGGCATCGACTTCATGCCCCTGCTTGTCCCGGAGGAAATGCAGGCCGGCGCGATGCCCGGCATGAGTCTGTGCCTTCCACAATTCCGTCATGACCCAGTTCTCAAATAGTGCGCCACGTTGCGGATGCGCCGCCAGGTGCCCTTGCTGGCGAATGCCCATCAACCATCCCGCCAGCCCTGGATCGACAAAATACAGTTTGGGCGTTTTGATGAGCCGCTTTGCCACATTGCTGAACCACGGGCGCACCAAAACAAGGAGGTGGCTCGCCTGCAGCACTGACAGCCAGGCGTCGGCGGTCACGCGTGTCACCCCCGCGTCGCTCGCCAGCGAGGAGACATTCAACAACTGGCCCACCCGACCCGCGCAAAGCTGGATGAAGCGTTGAAAGGTCGTCAAGTCCTGGACCTTCAGCATTTGCCGCACATCCCGCTCGACGTAGGTGCTGACATAGTCCTGCAGCCAGATCGCGGGATCGACGGGGCGCACATGCACCGGCGGGAACAGGCCCTGAAAAAGCAGCTCATCCACCGAGCGCGGAGCCTGATCCACCGCCTGCAATTCCGCCAGCGAAAAGGGCAGCAGCGTCATCAGCGAAGCCCGTCCTGCCAGCGACTGCGTGATGGACTCGATGAGATCGAATTGGCTCGACCCGGTGAGGATGAATCGGCCCAACCGACCGTCGGCATCGACGACACCCTGCAGATAGGAAAACAAATCTGGGCAGCGCTGTACCT
>JAEYYS010000362.1 GCA_023428335.1 Verrucomicrobiota bacterium
CGCCGACCCTGCCGCGCCTGCTGCAGGCGCGCGGCTACGCCACCGGTCACTTCGGCAAGTGGCACCTCGGTGGCCAGCGCGATGTCGACGACGCGCCGCCAATCACGGCCTACGGCTTCGATGAGACCCTGACCAACTTCGAGGGCATGGGCGCCAAGCTGCTGCCGCTCACCCTCAAGCCTGGCGACAAGGAACCGGGCCGCATCTGGGCCGATGCCGAGCGCCTCGGCGGACCGGTCGTTTGGATGCAGCGCTCGGAGATCAGTCGCGGTTTTGTCGATGCTGCGGTGCCCTTCATGAAGCGCGCGGTTGCAGCCGGCCAGCCGTTTTATGTCAATGTCTGGCCCGACGACGTGCACGGCCCGTGGTGGCCGCGGGTCGAGGAATGGGCCGATGACAAGCGCGGGCTGTATGTGTCCGTGCTCGCCGAGCTCGACCGCCAGATCGGCCGCCTGGCGGAGTTCCTGCGTTCGGACCCGGCGTTGCGCGACAACACCCTGCTGCTGGTCTGCTCCGACAACGGCCCCGAGCCCGGCGTCGGCAGCGCCGGCCCGCTGCGCGGCACCAAGGGTACCCTCTACGAAGGCGGCACGCGTTCGCCGCTCATCGTCTGGGGGCCGGGGCTGGTGGCCTCCTGCAAGGCCGGTTCCAGCAACGCGCGCTCGGTGCTGGCCGCCTTTGATCTCGCGCCCTCCCTGCTCGCCCTTGCCGGCGGCGAGTCAGCCGAGGGCGTGAAGTTCGATGGCGAAAATCTGGCGCCGACCCTTCTGGGGCAGAGCGAGGCTTCGCGGCGCGCGCCGATCTTCTGGCGCCGGCCACCCGATCGCAAGACCATGGGCGCCTCGCCTGAGCGACTGCCGGATCTCGCCATGCGCGAGGGCGACTGGAAATTGCTCTGCGAGTACGATGGCTCCAAGCCGCAGCTCTACCACCTGCGCGAGGATCCCGGGGAAAGTCGCAACCGCGCGGCCGAAGAGCCGGAGCGCGTGACCCGCCTCACCCGTGCGCTGCTGGAGTGGCATCAGGCGATGCCCGCCGACAAGGGCCCCGAACTTGGCAAGACGGCACCGGCGCGGAAGAAAAAGAAGGGGTGAGGGGTAGCTACGCTGATAACCGAGAACCGAGAACCCTCTACGGCTTTGCCATGACCTCGTCGGCGATCCGTTCGAACTCGGCTTCGCGGTCGGTGCCGATGGCCTGGTAGGCGTCCCAGCCGAGCTTGTGGGCGCCGGTTTCGGTGATGATGCCGAGGCGCAGGCCACCCTCCTGCTCGGGCATGTCATGGTAGCGGTGCAGGTGGAAGGCTTCGATGGTCTTCAGCGGTCGGATCTGGCGGAACATGTAGATCAGGCCGGCGACCTGGCGGCGCTGGTCGGCCTCGCTCAGGGTCGGGGTGTTGAAGCCCTGTTCCGAGAGCAGGATGCCGCGGGGTTTGCCCTGATAATGGAAGCGCGGCTGGTCGAGGAAGGCCGGCAGCACGGCGATGTTTTTGGGTGTGATGTAGGGCGTGTCGAAGTCGTCGGTCAGACCCTCATCCTTCCAGGCATCGGGATTGCGCAGGTCGCGTGGATAGGGGTGGTAGGCTACCCCCCATTCGAAGTCGCCCTCGGTGCGCGCCATTTCGGCGAAGAGTTCGAGCAGGTCGCGCACGATGTAGGTGCCGCTGCCACTGCTCTTTTTCGCCCAGTGATGGGTGAGCGAAATGAAGACGCGGGCGTGCGGATCGAACAGGCGCGCGGTGTGATGGGTGAGGCGGGCGGAGCGCAGGTAGGTCTCCAGGTAGCGCGCGAGCGGTTGCGCGCCCATGTTGGTCCAGGTGGCGGCCTGGTCGATCTCGTTGTGCAGGATCCAGTTGCTGACGCGCGGGCCGTCGACTTGCGACCAGCGTTCGGCCATGAGATGCAGGGCGGCGCGGTAGAAGCGCGCGCCGTGTTCGCCGACGAGGTTGGGGATCGAGTAGATGCCGCGCGCCTCGGCTTCGGGATGAACGAGGGCGCTGTGCGGGCTGCCATCCGGATGACGGCTGTTGGGCACCAGCAGGATGGCGCTGACGAGGATGTCGTTCTGTGCGAGCAGGCGCAGGGTGGTGTCGTGCCCCTGCAGGGCGCGCTCGTTGCGGAACCAGGTTTTGCCTTCGAACTCCCAGGGCTGCCAACCCGGGGCCGGGGTGTCGCGCAGCAGGGCGGTGACGACGATGTTCACTGTCGCATGGCGCAGGCCCAGCGAAAACAGTTCGTGATCGGCGCGGTTCAGCGGCGGCACGCCGATGCCTTTGGGATGCGGCGCGCTCAAGCGCGGCAGCTTGCGGCCGACGGCCGGGCCGTAGGCGGTTGGCCAGGACGCGGCGGACAGCCAGCGACCCTCGTTGTCGGCCAGCCGCCAGCGCCAGAGCGCGAGGTCGCGCGGTGCTCCGGCGCTCAGACGCGGCAGATCGATCCGGAAACGGCCCTCGGCGTCAGGGGTGATTTCTGCCGCGGGCGTCGCGCGCGGGTCGGCGCGGTGCGAGGGGGTTTCCGGCGCAAGGCCGATCAGCCGCGCCGGGCCGGGGCTGCGGCCGCTGAGGGTGAGGACTTCGGCGCCGACGTGGACCGATTCAATCCGCGCCGGGAAGGTGGCGCGCAGGTCGGCGAGAATGGCGGCGGCATCGGCCTCGCGTTCGGCCTGCAGGCGTTCGCGGTTGGCGGCCAAACGCTGTTCCTCAGCGGTCGGTTCACGCAGGCGGATGCGGCGCAGTTGCAGCTTGGTGCCGGGCTTGCCGTTGAGGGCAAAATGGAAGCGCATCTCCGGGTGACCGGCTGCGGGTTTCACCTCGAGCTGACTGAGGTCGAACACGACCGGCTGCCAGGTCTCGCTGAACGCCATCTGGCGCACCTCGGCCACCGCCATGTCGCCGCCCTCGGCGCGGTAGCGCAGCACCAGGCTGTCGAAGCCGGACGGGGCAAAGCAGTCG
>JAEYYS010000381.1 GCA_023428335.1 Verrucomicrobiota bacterium
CGGCACCTACCGGGTGGCCCTCAGCCCGTTGGCGATGCGGCGCGGCCTCCGGACGCTCCAGGTCACCGTGCAGGATCTCGCCGGCAACACGGCCCGCTCGCTGCCGGTTCCGATTCGGCTGGTGTGAATCGACCGGCCGTCAGGCCAGGATGTCCTGAACGACCTTGCCGTGAACGTCGGTCAGGCGGAAGTCGCGGCCGGCGTAGCGATAGGTGAGCTTTTCGTGATCGAGTCCGAGCAGGTGCAGGACCGTGGCGTGCCAGTCGTGGATGTGCATGCGCTTCTCGACCGCCTCATAGCCGAGTTCATCGGTGCTGCCGTGAGTCATGCCGCCCTTCACACCGCCGCCGGCCATCCACATCGTGAAGCCCTTGTTGTTGTGGTCGCGACCGTCGTCGCCCTGGCTGTGCGGCGTGCGCCCGAACTCGCCGCCCCAGATGACCAGGGTGTCCTGCAGCAGGCCGCGCTGTTGCAGGTCCTGCAACAGGCCGGCAATGGGCTGATCCATCTGTCCGGCCATGCGTTCCAAACTGGCCTTGAGGGTGAAGTGATGGTCCCAGTTGCCAAGGCTGATCTCGACAAAGCGGACGCCGGCCTCGACGAGCTTGCGCGCCATCAGGCACTGCCGGCCAAAGTTATCGGTCGCCGTTTCGCCGATCCCGTACAGCGCCCTGGTGGCGGCGCTTTCGCCATCGAGATCCAGCACCTTCGGCACCTCGGCCTGCATGCGGAAGGCGAGTTCATAGGATTCGATGACCCCTTCGACCTCGGGGTTGGCTCCGCCATCGCGGACCAGTCGCTCGCGATTGAGCGCCTGCACAAGATCGAGTTGCGCACGCTGGGCCCCGGTGTTGTGGCGTTCGTTCCGGATGTTGGCGATGCTGGCTTCGCCGCCGCCGCGACCGAAGCGCGCCGCGAACTGCGGCGGCAGGCCGGGCAGGACATTGCCGCCGACCTTGGCTCCTTGATAGATCGCCGGCAGGAAGGCGCTGCCATAGGTGCGAGTGGCGTTGCCGGGTGGGTTGATGGTGACAAAACCGGGCAGGTTCTCGTTCTGGGTGCCGAGGCCGTAGAGCGTCCAAGCGCCGAGCGAGGGCCGCACGAACTGGGTGCTGCCCGTGTGCAACTGGGTGAAGGCCTGCGGATGCGCCGGCAGGTCGGTGGCCATGGAGTTGAGCAAGCAGAGCGAGTCCGCCTGCTTGGCCAGGTTCGGCAGCAGGTCGGAGATCCACAGGCCGCTGCGACCGTGTTGGCGGAACTTCCAGGGCGAGGCCATCAGGTTGGCCCGGCCATAGCGACCCGCCGCCGCCGGCGCACTCTTGCCCGCCGCCTCGGCCAGCTTCGGTTTGTAGTCGAACAGATCCACATGCGAGGGCCCGCCCTGCATGCACAGGAAGATGACACGCTTGGCGCGGGCCGCGTGATGCGCCGGCTTGGGCGCCAACGCCGAGGCCGCCTGCAGGCTCTGCTGGTGCGCCAGGGCCGAAAACGCCAGCCAGCCAAAGCCGTTGGAAGTCGTCTGGAGGAAGGAACGGCGGGAATGCACAGGAGCGGAGAGCGTGGAGCGCAGAGCCTGGGGTTCAGGTGTGTTCATGGCGAAGGGCTTGCTGTTTCAAGGTCGCTTGCGTTGCAGGGATACTCGTGGGTTTGGAGCAGACCGATGTTCGTGGCGATCAGTTGAGGTAACGAAATTCCGCACTGGCGAAGAGCCCCTGGCAGAAGGCGGAGAGGGCGGCGTTGCGGGCCTGTTCCTGGGCTTGGGTGGTGCTGCGGCCGCCGGCGGCCTGGCGCGGGAACTCCTGCCAGAAGCGGCGGATGGCCTCCGCCTCGGCCGCGCTGGGCGGGCGCGCAAAAACGAGTTCGTAGGCGTAAGCGAGACGCTGCGGGCCGTCGCCCTCGAAGGCGCCGAGGCGGCGGGCAAAGGCGTCGGCGAGCGCCAGCACCTGCGGACTGTTCATCAGGAACAGGCTCTGGCCGGGCACGTTGGTGCTGTCGCGCTCGCCGGTGACCAGGCTGGCGTCGGGGAAATCGAAGACGTTGAGAAACTCGGGGATTTGATCGCGGATGATCGGCAGGTGGATGCTGCGGTGGTTGAAGGGTCGACCCGCCAGTTCGCGGGCCAGATTCAGCAGTCCCTCGCGGCCCTCACCGGCACGCGCCACGGGCGACCCGTCGACGGGATAGAGATCGAGTTCGCCGGCGACGGCGAGCATGGCGTCGCGGATCGCCTCGGCTTCGAGCCGGCGCGGGGTCATGCGCCAGCGCCAGGTGTTGTCGGGATCGACCGCATGATTGCCGGGATGATGACCGGAGCCGAGCTGATAGACGCGGCTGAGCAGGATCGAGCGAATGAGTTTTTTCACCGACCAGCCTTCCGCCACAAACTGCAGGGCGAGATGGTCGAGCAACTCCGGATGCGTGGGCGCCTGGCCCATGAGGCCGAAGTTGTCCGGTGTCGGCACGATCCCCTGCCCCATCAGCTTGAGCCAGACGCGGTTGACGAGCACCCTGGCGGTGAGCGGGTTGTCCGGTGCGGCGATCCAATAGGCCAGATCGAGGCGGCCACTGCCCTGGCGGATGCTCAGCGGTTCGCCCTCCGCACACAGCACCTCGACCAGCCCGCGCGGAATGACCTCGGCCGGCTGCTTGACATCGCCGCGCACCAGCAGCGGAGCATCCATCGGTCGCTCGCGGTCGAGTACGCCCATGGCGAGGGCGCGCGGCGTGCCGTCCTCCTGGAACAGATCGAGGTCGGCCTGAACGGAGGTGGCGCGGTCGCGGGCGAGGCGAACGCGCAGGAAATTGGCCGCCGGGTTGCCGGCATTGCGCTGGGCGAGCACCTCGCGCTGCTGCGCATCCGCGGCTTCCCCGGCCTCGCGCAGGCGACGCTGCAATTCAACCACCTCGGCGGGTGAGATCGGCGCCAGCGCGGCCACCTGCCCGGCCTGCGGATCGAGTTCGATGAGGGAACTGGGGTTGCCGTTCTGCTGCTGTTCGTAAGTGCCGTAAAGTGTCTCGCTGCTGAGGAAGATGCCGGCGAGCGCATAATAATCGCGCTGGGTGACCGGATCGAACTTGTGGTCATGGCAACGCGCACAGGCGAGGGTCAGGCCGAGCATCGACTGCGAAACAGCGTCGATCTGCTCATCGACCAGATCCATGGCGAACTGGCGGCGGTCGCGGTTGTTGTGGCCCTTGGAGCCGAGGGCGAGGAAGCCGGTGGCGACGATTTTCTCCGCCTGGTCGCGCTTGTCCTCGAAGCGCAGCAGATCGCCGGCAAGCTGCTCCTTCAGGAACTGGTCGTAGGGTTTGTCGCGATTGAAGGCGTCGATGACGTAGTCGCGGTAGCGCCAGGCGTGCGGGTACAGGATGTTGGTTTCCTTGCCGCTGCTTTCGGCATAGCGGGCGACGTCGAGCCAGTGGCGCGCCCAGCGCTCGCCGAAACGCGGCGAATCCAGGTACTGGTCGATGACACGCTCCAGCGCCTGTGGCGAGCGGTCGTCGACAAAGGCGCGCACCTCGTCGGGGGTGGGAGGCAGGCCGGTAAGATCAAAGGCCAGGCGACGGATCAGGGTGCGGCGGTCGGCATCGGCCACCGGCTGCAGTCCCTTCGCCTCCAGGCCGGCGAGGATGAAGCGATCGATGTCGGTCTTGGCCCAGCCTTCGGTCTGCACCGCGGGCGGCTCCGGCTGAACCGGTTTCTGAAAGGCCCAGTGCTGGCGGCCCGCGGCCATGTCGATGACCCGACGACCGCCGGCGGGATTCGGCACGACCTGCTCGCGCGGGTCGGGCGCGCCCATCTCGATCCATTTTTTCAGATTGGCGATGGCGGCTTCGGGCAGCTTGTCCTTGGGCGGCATCTGCATGTCCGGATTGGCCCAGGTCACCGCCTCATAGAGCGTGCTCTGGTCGGGCCGGCCCGGCGTGACCCCGGGGTGACCGGATTCGCCGCCGAGCTGCAGACCCTGGCGGGTGTCGAGGGTCAGGCCGCCCTTGACCTTTTCGGCCTCGGCCGAGTGACAGGAGTAGCAATGCTCGACGAGCACGGGGCGGACATGCTTTTCAAAGAAGGCGAGCTGGTCGGCCGGCAGGTCGGCGTGACCGGCGGGGGCGGTTTCCGCGGCCCAGGCGGCGGCGGGCAGAAGGGCGAGCGAGAGGAGGCGGGACATGGCGG
>JAEYYS010000402.1 GCA_023428335.1 Verrucomicrobiota bacterium
GCCAGGCTGAGGCCGAGCACGCCGGTGAGCTGGTTGGCGACGATGAGCACGGCCGCGCCGGTGACATAGCCGACGATGACGGCGCGGCTGATGTACTGGGTCAGTTCCGCCACACGCAGCCAAGCCCCGAGGATGAGCAGCGAGCCGACCAGAAAGACCAGCAGCGGCATCAGCGCCAGGCGGTCCAGGTGCGGCTCGGCGGCGAAGTAGGAGAAAATCATGAAGGCCGTCGCATTCGTCGGCCCGAGCACGGTGAAGCGCGAGCTGCCGAACAGCGCGCCGACCACGGCTGCCACGGCCGAGCACATGACGCCGAACTGCAGCGGCAATCCGGCGACGGCGGCGTAGGCCATGCTCTGCGGGATGTCGAGCAGGGCCACGCTGGCGCCCGCCTTGGCGTCGGCGCGGAACAACGGCAGGCGATAGCCGCGCAGGTGCCGGCGCAGCGGCAGCGGATCCAGCGCGTTGTCCGTCAGACTGTCCTGCACCAAACCGCGCCCCTGCCGCAAAAGGCCGCGGAGGAGCTGCCACCAGGAAGGCGATGACGGGCTGGACACGCTTTCAGGTTAGCGGGAATGAGGGCAGGGGCAAGGCGTGGGACGGGGGGAGGGCAAATTTCAGGTTTCACATTTCAGAAGGTCGGAGATTTGAGATTTTCAGGCGCGCTTGCTTTCCCTTTGCTCCGTGCTGTGTTCCAGCCATGCCGCCGCCAAAGAAAAGCGCCACTGCCAGCCAGGTCCATGTTGTCCTGGGCAGCGACGATGCGCGCGTCAAGGAGGCGGCCATGCAGATCGTGCGCCGGTTGACCCCTCCAGACGCGGGTGAGTTTGCCAACGAGATCGTCGAGGGCAATGCCGACAACGCCGAGCATGCCGGCCAGATCTGTGCGCGCACGATCGAGGCGCTGCAGACGATGCCGTTTTTTGGCGGGGCCAAGATTGTCTGGCTGCGTGCGGCGAACTTTCTCGGCGACAGCCAGACGGGCCGCGCCCAGGCGGCGGTGCAGGGGTTTGAAAACCTGCTCGACGTGATCGAGGCCGGGCTCGGCCCCGACGTCAAGTTCGTGCTCAGCGCCAACAGCATCGACAAGCGTCGCACGGCCTTCAAGCGCTTGGGCAAGCTCGCCGAGATGCAGGTTTACGACAAGCCCGACACCAGCAAGGCCGGCTGGGAGCAGGCGGTCATGGGGCAGGCGGCGGAAAAGGCGCGCGAGCTCGGTCTGACCTTTGAATCCGGCGCCTTGGAACTGCTGGTGCAGATGGCCGGCGATGACACCCGCCAGCTCGAGAACGAGATCGAGAAGATCGATCTCTACCTGGGCGAGCGCCGTCGCTGCGGCCTGAAGACCGTGCGCGAGCTGGTGTCGATGAGCCGCGCCGGCGTCATCTGGGAGATCGGCAATGCCATCGCCGTGCGCGATTTGCCGCGTGCGCTCGACCTGCTCGACGTGCTGCTGTATCAGGGGCAGAACGCCATTGGCATCCTGCTGGGCGCCATCGTGCCGCGCATTCGCAGCCTGCTCATCGCCAAGGAGCTTGCCTCCAAGCACAAGATCCGCACCGGCAACTACAGCGCCTTTTGCACCAGCCTGGAGGCGTTGCCGCCGGCGGCCGTTGCCCACATTCCCCGCAAGAAGGACGGCACGGGCTTCAATGCCTACCCGGTTTTCCTCGCCGTGGGCGAGGCGACCAAGTTCAGCCTCGAAGAATTGCATGCCGGACTCGCCGCCTGTCTGGATGCCAACGCCAAGCTGGTGACCACCCAGCTCGATGCCAAGGTCGTGCTGGAACGTCTGCTGGTCGGTCTGCTGACGCCGCCCTCACGGCCTGCGCGTCGTGCCGCTGTTCGTGCCGCCTGAGCCGACTCGGCTTGCCTCGCGCCCTTTCCCGGCGTAGCTTGTCGGTCATGGCTTCTTCTGATCCGCCCGCCTTTCCCTTTCAGGGACAGATCTCCTTCAATCCGGCGCAGGTGCTGCTCGGCCTGGCCGGTCTGCTCTTGGTCACGGGTGTCCTTTCGAGCTTCTACCAGGTGCCCGCCGAATCGGTCGCCGTCGTTCAGCGCTTCGGCAAGTACCTCGACACCGCCCAGCCCGGCCTCAACTTCAAGCTGCCCTTCGGCATCGACCGCGTGACGCAGCTGGAGACCCGCCGCCAGCTCAAGCTGGAGTTTGGCTACGCCAGCCCCGGCGCCACCAACGACTTCCAATACAACCCGGACCGCCAGGAGCAGGGCTTCGAAAAGAACATGGTCACCGGCGACCTCAACGCCGCCGTGGTCGAGTGGGTGGTGCAATTCACCATTGCCGACGCCCGCGAGTACCTCTTCCACTTCCTCGCTCCCCAGCAGACCCTGCGCGACATTTCAGAATCCGTCATGCGCGAGGTCGTCGGTGATCGCACGATCGACGAGGTGCTCACCGTGGGGCGCCAGGAAATCGAGGCGCGCGCCTTTGAGCGCCTCAACGAACTCACCCGCAACCTGAAGATGGGCATCATGATTGACCAGGTCCAGCTCGGCAATGTCAATCCGCCGACCGAGGTGAAAAACAGCTTCGACGAAGTCAACCGCGCCCAGCAGGAAAAGGAGTCGGCCATCAACGCCGCCAGCGGCGAGTACAACCGCGTCATCCCCGAGGCGCGCGGCAAGGCTGAGCAGAGCATCAGTCAGGCCGAGGGTTATGCGGCCAAGCGTGTCAATGAGGCCGAGGGCGACGCCACCCGCTTCACCGCCCTGCTCACCGAGTACCAGAAGGCGCCGGAGGTGACCCGTCAGCGCCTCTATTTGGAGACGCTCGCCGAAATCCTGCCCGGTCTGTCCGGCAAGGTCATTGTGGATGACCGCCTGCCGCAGTTCCTGCCCCTGCTCAACCTCGACGCTCCCGCTAAACGATGAAAGCCGCACTCCCCCTTCTTCTGTTGGTCGCCGGCGTTTTCTTGGCGGTGGTCGGCGGCGCCAGTCTGTACACGGTCAGTGAAACCGAGCAGATCGTGGTCACCCAGTTCGGCAAACCGGTCGGTGAGCCGGTGCTCGAGGCCGGCCTGCACTTCAAGCTGCCCTTCATTCAGAAAGTGTTGCGTTTCGACAAGCGCCTGCTGCCCTGGGACGGCCCGACCAGCCCGATGCCGACCCGCGACAAGGTTTACATTGAGGTCAACACCTTCGCCCGCTGGCGCATCAGCGACCCGCGTGTGTTTTTGGAAAAGCTGCGCGACGAGCGCGGTGCCATCTCGCGCCTGACGGACATCCTTGGCAGCGAGACCCGCAACGTCATCGCCCGTCATGACTTCATCGAGGCGGTGCGCACCACCAAGGACCGCACGGTCGCCCGCGAGGTGGGTGTCGGCGCCACCGTGGCCGATGCGCGCATCGGCGTGCTGCCGCCGATCCGCAAGGGCCGAGGCGTGCTCGAAAAGGAGATCTTCGACATGGCGCGCGGCAAGGTCACCGGCTTCGGCATTGAACTCATGGACGTGCGCTTCAAGCGCATCAACTACAACCCCTCGGTCAGCCAGACCATTTATCAGCGCATGATCAGCGAGCGCACCCAGATCGCCGAGCGCTACAAGTCCGAGGGCGCGGGCGAGGCCGCCAAGATTCTTGGCCAGCGCGAGCGCGACCTGCAGACCATCGAGTC
>JAEYYS010000419.1 GCA_023428335.1 Verrucomicrobiota bacterium
GCACACGACGATGCTGCATCTGCTCGGCATCGATCACAAACGGCTCACCGTCAAATTCCAGGGGCTCGACGTGCGCCTGACCGGTGTCGCCGGCAACCTCGTCAAGGGCATCCTCGCCTGATCGCCATGCTGCCGCGCCTGCCTGCCGCCTTGCTCTGGGGGTTCTGGGCCGTGCTGACCGGCTGGCTCGTGCGCGACACCTATTTCCCGGCGGCCGAAAGTCACCGAGCCATCCCGCCGGGTGAGGTGTTCGACCGCTTTCTCGCCCAGGCCGACGCCTTCAACACCACCCTGCAGATCTACCACGACCAGGAGTCGGTCGGTCATGCCGTGATCAGCGTGCAGCCGCGTGAGCAGGCCGGCGAACTGCGCCACCACCTCGTGGCCACGGGCACGGTCTCGCCGTCCAGCCTGCATCCGGCGGGCGGCCAGGGCCGCGCAGAGATGTCCTTTCGATTGGGCCTGACCTTCGCCGCCGGTGGCGCCTGGCGGGCCTTCGATCTCGATGCCAGCGCTCCCGAGGCCGGCCTGCGCGCTCGCCTTGGCTGGCAGGACGGCCAGGAATTGCCCAAGGTCGACATCCGACAAAACGGCCAGATCATCCTCGATACCGCCGGGCTGGAAACCCTGCTGCGCTCAGGTGGCGCCCTGCTGCCGGCCGGCTTGACGAAGCAACTCACGGAACATCCACCGGTTCTGCGGGCGGTCGAGGGCGACATGGAACTCGCCGGCAAACGCCGCCCGGGCCTGCGGCTCAACCTTGAGCTGCCCGGCCTCGGGGCGGCACGCGCCTGGTTCACCGGCGACGGTCTGCTGGTGCGCGCCGAACTGCCCGGCGGCTACCGTCTGGTCGAGCCGCTCATCCATGGCCTGGCCGGCAGCGATGGCGCGCCCTGACTGCTGACACCGACTTGGGGGCCATCAGGCCGCGCCCACCTCGGCCGGCAGACGGATCGTGAAGCGGGTTTCGACGCCCGGTGTGCTGGCCAGGTCGATCGTGCCGCCGTGGGCCTCGACCGTGCGCCGGACAATGCTCAAGCCCAGGCCGGTGCCCTTGATCTCGGGCGAGTGATGCTTGTGGCCGCGGTAAAAGCGCTTGAAGACGAAGGGCAGATCGTGGGCCGGGATGCCGATGCCGTTGTCGCTGACCGTGAGGGTGCAGCCGTCCGGCCGCCACTCGCCGCGCACCCGGATGACCAGACCGGGATTGGGGTTCTCCTTGATGGCGTTCTCGAGCAGGTTGGCAAAGACCTGATCCCAGTAAAAGCGGTCGCCGCGCAGGTTGCCACCCTCGGGCGGAAAGTCGAGCTCGATGCGGATGTCCCGTCCCTCCAGCAGGGGCGCCAGGTGATCGAGCGCATCTTCAACGCAGGCACGGACATTGAAGGGTTCCAAGCTCAGCGCCGAGGCGCCATTCTCCAGGCGGGAGATGGTGAGCAGGTCCTCGATGATGCGCAGGATGCGCTTGCCATGCTTCTCCATGACCGACAGGCAGCGCGCGCGACCAGCCTCGTCGCGGACGACGCCGCTCTGCAGCGACTCGATGTAACCGTTGATCAGGGTCAGGGGTGTGCGCAGCTCATGCGAGGCGTTGGCGACGAAGTCGCGGCGGATCTGCTCGGTCATCGTCTGCTCGGTGACGTCGTAGACCATCAGCCAGACCCCGCGCTCGGCCTTGGCGGGCAGCGGTGACGCCTCGACAAGGTAGTGGCGGATGCCCATGCTTCCCCCTTCCAGCACGGCCTGGTGCTCGATCTCGCGGACGCAGCGCCGCTCCTCGCGCAGGGCGGCCTGGGCCAGTTCCGCAATCTGGTGATCGGCCAGTTCCTCAAGCAGGGTGCGACCGCGGCGGATCGAGGCCTTGTGCATGAGCCGCTCCATGCTGCGGTTGCAGAACTTGATGCGCATCAGTTCGTCGACAATGACCACGCCCTGGCGAATCTCCTGAAGCAGGGCCTCAAACAGCCGCCGCAGGTACTCCTCCCGGGCCAGGGCACCCTCGGCCTCAACCAGGCCGGTGAAGCGCGCGGCGAGCTTGTCGGCCTCGGCGGGACGCAGGCCGGCCGCCTGGGTGAGCCGGTCGGTGAGCTGACGCCAGCGCCGCTCACGCGCCCACGTCCAGGCCGCCAGGGCGAGCAGGCACAGGAGGAGTAGCAGCGACAGCGGGGGCATGGCGGGCATCGAAAGGCGGCGCGGCCGAAAAAGCAAGGGCGCAGCCGGTCCGACCGCCGGCACTCAAACCCGCTCCAGTTCGGCCGGCTCGGCCACGAACTGGTAGCCCGTGCCGCGGACTGTGACGATGTGACGGCCGGCATCCCCCAGTTTTTCGCGCAGTCGCTTGATGTGGGTGTCGAGCGTGCGCGTGGCGACGTCATCCGAATACCCCCAGACCTCGCGCAGCAGTTCGGCGCGGGTGTGCACGGCGGTGGTGTTCTCCATGAGCACGGCGAGCAGCTTGAACTCAGTGGTGGTCAGCTCAATCGGCTGGTCGTCATGGAAGCATTTCATGTTCTTGCGGTCGAGCAGGAAGGGGCCGACCCGCAATTCCGAGACATGGGTCACCTTCTTGGTGCGGCGCAGGATGGCGGTGATGCGCAGGGCCAACTCGCGCGGCGAGAAGGGTTTGGTCAGGTAGTCGTCCGCCCCGAGCTCAAGACCGTTGATCTTGTCGGTCACCTGGGCACGTGCGGTCAGCATGATCACCGGCACGGCACGGGTGCGGCTGTCGGCACGCAGGCGCTTGAACACCGACATGCCATCCTGCCCCGGCAGCATGAGGTCGAGCACCACCAGATCCGGTTCGTGTTCGATCACCGCGTTGAGGACCTGCAAACCGTTGGTGATGCAGACACATTCATGTCCCTCGCGCATGAGATGCAGGGTGATCAGCTCCGAAATGTCGGGTTCGTCATCAACGACCAGGATTTTGCTCATAGGACGCGGAATTACACCAGCCCACGGGGGCTCCAACAAACGAGAATTGGTGACGAGTACGACACATCCTACACCAATCCCACCGGAGCCCAAGGGCTTCGTGACAGATTCGTCACCATGCGACACTTTGAGGTGAGCCCCGACTGAGGTCAGTACGTTGCAAACCGCCCGCCATGAGGCTGCTGCTGATCACCGACACCTACCCGCCCGAGATCAACGGCGTGGCGCGCACGCTGTCGACCCTCGCCCGGGGCCTGACCGCCCTCGGGCATGTGGTCGAGGTCGTCACCACCCGTGCGGCGGAATCGGCAGAACCCGCAGGCACACCGGCGCGCCATCTGGTGCCCTCCCTGCCCCTGCCCGGCTACCCCGGTCTGCGGGTCGGCCTGGCCACGCGCGGCCGCCTGCTGCGACTCTTCGAACGCTTCCGACCGGATGTTCTGTATGTGGCCACCGAGACACCGCTCGGCCTCGCGGCCATCCGCGCCGCCCGGCGCGCCGGCGTGCCGGTCGTCTCGGGCTTCCACACGAATTTCCAAACTTACCTGGGCGATTACGCGCCCCCCGGTGTCGCCGCCCTCGCCCGGCCGCTGCTATGCGCACTGCACAACCGCACCGCGCGCACCCTGACGCCAAGCGCCGACACGGCGGCCATGCTCGCCTCCTGGGGGGTACGCAATGTCGGTGTGCTCGGCCGCGGGGTCGACACCGCCCTGTTCGACCCGGCGCGCCGCTGCGCGGAACTGCGCCGGATCTGGGGCGCCGACGACGCCACGCCGGTGGCACTTTATGTCGGCCGCGTTGCGGCGGAAAAGAATCTCGACTTGCTGGTGCGTGCCTTCCAAACCTTCCGAACGAGCCACCCGCAAGCGCCCTGCGTCGTCGTCGGCGACGGCCCGCGCCGCCAGGCCCTGCAGGCCGCCCAGCCTGATTTCATCTTCACCGGTGCGCGCACGGGCGAGGAACTGGCGCGCCATTACGCCAGCGCCGACCTCTTCCTCTTCCCCAGTGTCACCGAGACTTTTGGCAACGTCGTGCTCGAAGCCCTGGCCGCCGGCCTGCTGCCGGTTGCCTACGACTACGCCGGCCCGCGCCAGTTGATCCGCCACGGTCTCAACGGCTGGCTGGCCCCGCTTGGCGACGAGGCCGCTTTTCTGGATGGCACCCGCGCCGCCGCCGACGGCTGGAACGACGCCGCTCGTCGCGCCAACACCCGCGCCGCCGCCCTCGAACACGGCTGGCCGCAGGTCATCGAACAGTTCGAGGCGGAACTGCACGCCGTCCTGCCAGCCCGCCCTTGACGCCCACCCCCGTACCACCGTTGAATCCTGCCATGCCTGAAGACCGTCAAGCCCCGGCCGCCGAAGCCGCCGTCGGCGCCAAGACCAAGCTGCGCGTGCGCACGGTTTTTATCTCCGACGTGCACCTTGGCATGCCCGACTGCAAGGCGGCACAGGCCTCGCACTTCCTGCGCAACACGCAGTGCGAAAAGCTCGTGCTCAACGGCGACATCATCGATGCCTGGCACCTGCGCCGGGTCGGCGGCTGGAACAAGGCGCACACCCACTTCATCCGCACCGTGCTGCGCAAGATGGAGAAGGAAAACACCCAGATCATCTACCTGCGCGGCAACCACGACGACATCCTCGACCGCTTCATCCCGATCGCGCTCGACAATTTCCTCATCGCCGGTGAGCACATCCACCGCACCGCCGCCGGCGACTACCTGGTGGTGCACGGCGACGGCTTCGATCACGTCACCACCAACCACCCCTGGATCGCCCACCTGGGCGGCATCGGCTACAACCTGCTGCTGCGCGTCAATCGCGCCTACAACTGGTGGCGGCGCGTGCGCGGCAAGGAGAGCTTTTCGCTCAGCCGCTGGGTCAAGCTCAAGGTCAAGTCCGCCGTCAGCTTCGTCGGCCGCTACGAGGAGCAGCTGCAGGAACTGGCCCGTGCCAAGGGCTGCCGGGGCATCATCTGCGGCCACATCCACAGCCCGGCCGACAAAATCATCGGTGACACCCACTACCTGAACTCCGGCGACTGGGTGGAGTCGCTCACCGCCATCATCGAGCACCTCGACGGCCGTTTCGAAGTCATCACCTACGACCAGTTCTGCGAACGCACCGGCCGCGAGCCGAAGGGCGGTGCCGACGTCGCCGAGGTTGCCGGAGCCCCCGGCCCGGGCGAAACTGCGTTGCGACCCGCCATGTAATCCCATGCAGGACCACATCCTCACCAGCTTCGACCAGAATCTCCGCAGCCTGCGCGACCAGGTGCTGATCATGGCCAGCATCGCCCGCAAAAATCTCGCCGGCGCCATGCGCGGCCTGATGGAGCGCGACACCGACCTGTGCAATGCCGCCATCGCCGCCGACCAGGACGTCAATGATTTGGAAAAGAGCATCGACCGCCTGGGCATGCAGATCCTGCTCAAGTTCCAGCCCACCGCCCAGGACCTGCGCCAGGTCATGGGCACGATCCGCATCGCCAACAACCTCGAGCGCATCTCGGACCAGGCCGGCAGCATCGCCAAGCGGGCGCGCGCCATCAACCTGCTGCCGGAGATGCCCGAGACCAGCCTGATCCAGCCGGTCTACCACCTGTGTGCGCGCAACCTCGAGGCCGCCATCCAGGCCTTCAGCGACGGCGACGCCGAAGCCGCCACCGAGATTCGCCAGCGCGACAAGGAACTCGACGCCGCCGAAAAGCACCTCGACCAGGCCCTGCTGCAGGTCATGGAGGCACGCAACGCCCCGCTCGAAGGCTACCTGCACCTCATTTTCATCGCCCGCTTCCTGGAGCGCGTCGGCGACCACTGCAAAAACATCTGCGAGGACACGGTCTTCATCGAGAAGGCCGAGGACATCCGCTTCGACAAGACCAAGCGCACGGAGACCAGCGCGGGCTGAAGCGGCTCAGGATTCCAGGACAATGCGGATCTTGCCGGCCGTTTTGCCGGCAGCGGCGAGGCTGTCGGCCAGGGTCGGTCCCTGCGGCACGGCGGGGGCCGCTGGAGGCGCGCCCCCCTGCTCCGCCTCGAGGGCGGCCTTGAG
>JAEYYS010000420.1 GCA_023428335.1 Verrucomicrobiota bacterium
CGGTTCTCGGTTCTCGGTTCTCGGTTCGAATTCGTCATTCCCCTTGCGTCATCCACATCTCTGAGCCAGCGCTCGGGGTGACCCGACAGGCTGTTCTCGACCAAATCCTCGCTGTGCTGCGCGAGGAATTGCAAACGCTCACTCAGGCGGCACAGGGCAGTTTTGCGGCGGCAACCGATCCCGACAGCCGGGCCGAGAACAAGTACGACACGCGCACCCTGGAAGCCTCGTATGTCGCCCGCGGCCAGGCCCGGCGGGTGACGGAATTGCAGGAGGCGGTGCAGGCCTTCACCGCCCTCACCGTGACGTCGCCCACCCCCGCAGCCTCCATCCAGCTCGGTTCGCTGGTGAACCTTCAGGCCCCCTGGGGCGAGGAGCATTTCTTTCTCGGCCCCTTCGCCGGCGGCACCGAAGTCCAGTTCGAGGGTACGGAAATCGTCGTCATCACGCCTGCCTCCGCCCTCGGCCAAAAGCTGGTGGGCCGCCACCCTGGCGACACCATCCTGCTCCGCCCGGACGCCCCGGCGCGCATCAGCCGGGTGGCCTAACTTCAAACCTTAAACCTTCGAACCCGTCTTGCGCAATTCCGCAATCCACTCCGGCACCCCGCCCTGGCCGGGCACGGAGGTGTCGGGACGGCGGTGCAGGCCGAAGACGCGGGCCAGCAACCACTCGAGACCGACCCAGAACTGCAGGGCATCGAGCACGGGATTGAGGGCGTTGGTGACCGGGCAGTAACGCACGTCCTTGGGATTCGTGTGATGCACCGCGTGATGCTGCGGGGTCTGCAGCAGGCGCAGGCGCTGCAGCAGGGTGATGAGGTGGCCGTTCTCGCGGCGTGTGCGGTGCGACCACTTGTGCACCTCGTTGGCGTTGCCGGCGACGACGGCAAAGAGCAGGACCTGCCAGGTGAGGCAGCCAAGCGCCGCAGCGCCGGCGACCAGCAGGGCCGCACCGATCAGCAGTTCGCGGTTGCTCTGCCACCAGGAGTTGCGGGTCATCCAGCGCGGCAGGTGGTGGTGCAGGGTGTTGGGCCGACCGATGGCGCGGCCGACCCATGGGGTGTCTTCGCGGATGTAGGCATCTTCGAACCAGTGGACGAGACCGGCGACAAAGTCCGCGGCCAGGATGACACCGGCCGCCTGCAGGGGGAGTAGGATGAGGTCGTTCATGACCCCGCACCACCTAGCCAGCCGCGGCCCGGGGGTGACATTGATAAACCGCCGCTTTGGATTGACCGGGTCAATGATGCGCCTGTCCATTTTGGCGCGAGTCCGCCTCGTGCCGCGCCGTTGTCTTCGCCATGCGACTGCTCCTTCTCGCCAACCTGATCACCGCCCTGCCCCTGCAGGCCGCACCGCTGCGCTTCGCCCTCGCCGGGGATTCGACCGTGGCCACGGTCGCCAAGGCGCCCAAGGATCGACCCGATCTCGCCGGCTGGGGGC
Source organism: Verrucomicrobiota bacterium (assembly GCA_023428335.1). GTDB lineage: Bacteria > Verrucomicrobiota > Verrucomicrobiia > Verrucomicrobiales > Verrucomicrobiaceae > Prosthecobacter. The sequence goes on from JAEYYS010000420.1 coordinate 1,446, forward strand.
AGCACTTCGCCACCTTCCTGGCGCCGGATTGCACGGTCGCCAACCACGCCCGCGGCGGCGCCAGCACGAAGAGCTTCCGTGACCTCGGCCTCTGGGATCGCGTGCTGGCGGAAAAGGCCGATTGGGTGCTGATCCAGTTCGGTCACAACGATCAGCCCGGCAAGGGCCCCCATCGCGAAACCGATGCCGCCGGCTCGTACCGCGACAACCTGCGCCGCTTCATCGCGGAGGCGCGCGCCGCCGGCTCCCGCCCCGTGCTGGTGACCTCGGTCGCCCGTCGCACCTATGAGAACGGTCGCCTGGCCTCGACCCTCGTGCCCTACGCCGAGGCCGTGCGGGCGGTCGGCCGCGAGACGAACGTGCCGGTGGTCGATCTGCACCGCGCCAGCTCGCTGCTGTTCGACCAGCGCGGGGAAAAATTCTGCCAGGCCACCTATGGTCCGTCGCCGACCGACCGCACCCACTTCAATGCCGAAGGCGCGCGCCTGGTGGCGAGGCTGGTTGCCGAGGGCCTGGCCCAGGCCGTGCCCGAACTTGACGACACGCTGCGCCTGGTCCCAGCGCCGCCGCCCGGCTCGCCCTTTCGTCTGCAGGTCGACACCCTCACGCGCGGCTACGACGGCGAAACCTGCTGGGTGCACCCGCGCGCCGGGACCCTCCCGGGCCCGACACCGTCGGTGGTGCTGACGCTGCAGAAGCTGCTGCTCACCGGCAGCGATGTCTTTTATGCGCTCAACGACCTGCGCAGCGACGACCTCGGCCGCACCTGGAGCGCCATCACGCCGCATGAGGCGACCCTCGGTCGGCGCAGCGAGCCGGACGAGGTCATCGTCGCGGCCAGCGACTTCACCCCGCAGTGGCATGCAGGCAGCGGCAAGCTGCTCGGCATCGGCCACACGGTCCGCTACCGCGGCGACAAGGTGATGGCCAACCGCCGGCGCGAGACCGCCTGGTCGGTCTATGACGCCGATCAGCGCACCTGGAGCGCCTGGCAGACGCTGAAGCTGCCGGACGACCCCAAGTTTTACAACTGCGGTGCCGGCAGCGTGCAGCGCGTCGATCTCGACAACGGCGAGATCCTGCTGCCGGTGTATGGCAAGGCCGAGGCCGACAAATTCTACCGTGTCACCGTCCTGCGCTGCGCCTTCGACGGCCGCGAGTTGCGCTACCTCGGCCAGGGCAGCGAATTGGTGCTCGAATCCGGGCGCGGGGTCTATGAGCCCTCGCTGGCGCGCTTCCAGGGGCGCTTCTACCTGACCCTGCGCAACGACACCGACGGCTATGTGGCGGTCAGCGACGACGGCCTGAACTTTGGCCCGCTGCAGCCCTGGCGCTACAGCGACGGTGCCCCGCTCGGCAACTACAACACCCAGCAGCACTGGATCAGCCGCCCGGATGCGCTCTACCTCGTCTACACCCGCCGCGGTGCCCACAACGACCACCTTTTCCGCCATCGCGCCCCGCTGTTCCTGGCCCGCGTCGATCCGGCCGGCCCCGCGATCCTGCGCGAGACCGAAACCGTGCTGGTGCCCGAGCGCGGCGCCCGCCTGGGCAATTTCGGGGTCACCGAGGTCTCCGCAAACGAGACCTGGGTCACCGTTGCCGAGTGGATGCAGGCCGCCTCGCCCAACCACGTCATCCCGCCCGACAACGCCTTCGGCGCCGACAACCGCGTCTGGGCCGCGCGCTTGTTTTGGTCGCCGGCCAGCAAACCTTGAAGCGCTTTCGAGCAAGCCGGCCGCGAGTTTGTCTGTTGTAGTGCCAAGCCCGAAACGTATGCCTCCTGTCATGACTCGCCTCCACCGGCTCCTCACCCTTGTCCTCCTGCTCGCCGCTCCTGCCGTCGCCCCCGCCCAGGACGAGCGCATCGTCGAAGAACTGCGCGGCTGGGCCGACAAGGGCGACGCCGACGCCCAGTTCGAGCTCGGCCTGCGCCTGCTCACCGGCGAGGGACTGAAGAAGGATGAAAAACTCGGCGCCGAATGGCTGGAGAAGGCGGCGCGCCAGAAGCACCTGCGCGCGCAGTTCCTCATGGGCTCACTGTACGAGGACGGCATCGGCGTGAAGCGCGACGACAGCCGCGCCTTCGAATGGTATCGCCGCGCCGCCGAAAACGGTTTTGCCGCCGCCCAGCACGCGGTCGCCATGGCCTACGACCTCGGCCGCGGCATCGCCCAGGACGCCACCGCCGCCGCCGCCTGGCTGGAAAAGGCCGCCGCCCAGGAGCACGCCCCCTCGCAGACCGCCCTCGCCGCCAAGTTCGAGCGTGGGGTCGGGGTCGACAAAAATCCGTCGAAAGCCGCCCTCTACTACCTGCGCGCCGCCCAGCAGGATTTTGTGCCGGCCATGTCGCGGCTGGCCAATCTGTACTACACCGGCACCGGCGTGCCGGTTGACTACCGCCGCGCCGGAGCTTGGTACCAGCGCGCCGCACGCAGCGAGGATCCGTGGGCGGCCAACAACATCGCCTGGTTTCTCGCCACCTGCCCGGACGAAAGCCTGCACAACGGCGAACTCGCCGTGCAGTTCGCCACCCGCGCCCTGCGCGTCATGGACGAGGCGGGCGAGGAGCAGCGCTACGAGATGCTCGACACCAAGGCTGCCGCCCTGGCGCGGAACGGCGAATTTCTCGAGGCCCTGCTCTGGCAGAAAAAATCCCTGATCCTGCTCGCCGAGGACAAGGAGATCAGCGAGGAGGAACGCCAGTCGCTGCGCAAGGAATTTGAACAGCGGCTCGACCTCTACCAGAAGCAGACCCCGTTCCGCGAGCCCGAGGCCAAGCCCGAGGGCGAAACCGCTCCCCTGCCCCAGGACACCATCCTGCAGGAGGAGGGCCTGCCCGGCGGCGACAGCAAGCCAAAGGGCAAGAAGGGTCGCAGCAAGGGCACCGTGGTCTAAACTGCCAGGCCGCACGCCACTGGATGATCGAAGCCGGTCGCCAACCGCGTTTTCTCCCCCCATGAGACTGACGACCTGCCTGCTCGCCGCCCTCGCCTTCAGCGCCGCCCGCGCGGACGACGGCTTCACCTCCCTCTTCAATGGCCGCGATCTCGCCGGCTGGATCGTGCCCGAGGGCGACAACGGCCACTGGAAGGTGCTCGATGGCGTCATCGACTACGACGCCTGCAGCGAGGCGCCTGGCCGCGACAAGAACCTGTGGACCGAGAAGGAATACAAGGACTTCACCCTGCGCGTCGACTGGCGCATCAAGCAGACCACCGGTCTGTACGACATGCCGGTTGTGCTGCCCGACGGCAGCCACAAGCTCGATGCCGAGGGACGGGAGATCAAGATCCCGACGCCCAATGCCGACAGCGGCATCTACCTGCGCGGCACCTCCAAGGCGCAGCTCAACATCTGGTGCTGGCCGATCGGCTCCGGCGAGGTCTACGGCTACCGCATGGACAAAACGATGCCGCCTGACGTGCGCGCCGGCGTCACCCCGAAGGTCCGAGCCGACAAACCGGTCGGCGAGTGGAACCGCTTCGAAATCACCCTCAAGGGCGAGCGCCTGACAGTGGTGCTCAACGGCCAGACCGTCATCGACAACGCCCGCCTGCCCGGTCTGCCGGAAAGCGGCCGCCTCGCCCTGCAGCATCACGGCGGCAAAAACCCCAAAACCGGCGAACTCTCGCCCGCCTCCAGCCTCGTGCAGTTCCGCAACCTCGCCATTCGCGAACTTTGAACGAGTTGCCGATTTTTACACCCGGACATTGACACTCAACCCGCAGAAAGACTATTATCCATGGCTATGCTCAGGCAAATCATCGGACAATCCGCCCCGGAACCCACCCGGGAACCCGTGCGCACCCCGCCGGCACCCGCCCCGGCCGAACGCGCCCCTCTGACCCCGCCCGCCCAGGCTTTCAC
>JAEYYS010000354.1 GCA_023428335.1 Verrucomicrobiota bacterium
TATCAAAGGTTCGAACCGATCACTTCACGCTGCCGTGGAAACCGGCCTTGTTCATCGCGGCGAGGAGCGCCTGACTGGAGAACTCACCCTTGACGGTGAAGGTGCTCTGCTTGGAAACGATGTCGGCCTCGGTGACGCCGGGCACGGACTTGACCGCCTCGCTCATGGCGTTGACGCACTTCTGGCAGCAGAGGTGGGCGCCGGTGACGGTGGCTTCCTTGAGGGTCTTGTCGGCCTTGGGGCTGGCAGCGAAGGATTCCTCGCTGACCTTGCCGTAGTAGCCGGCTTCCAGGATGGCTTCGACCGCCTTCTTGGCGTTGGCCTTGCTCTTGGCAGTGATGGTGACGGTTTCGCCGTCGGCGGTCACTTCGACGTCCTTGAGGTCGGCGGCGGCCTTGACGATGCCGTTGGTGCAGCCTTTGCAGCAGTTGTGCACGCCTTCGAGGGTGACGGTGGTGGCGGCGGAAGCGAGGGTGGCGCTGGCGAAGAGGACAGTGAGGATGTTTTTCATGGGCACCCAATAGACGCACGAAAGCGACGCTTCTTAGCGGACAATTTGAATGTCGCCCTGCATCCGGGGCTCAGACCAGGCTGCGGCGGTGCTCCAGACCGAGCCGTCCACGGCGGTCGCGGCGCAGGCGAAACTCCTCGCGCAGCAGTTCCACGCCGCCGTGTTCGACGGTCACCGTCACCATCTGCGGCAGGGCTTCAATGCCGGTGATGCGGAACACCGGCTCGCGACGGGTGCGGAAAAAGGCGTGCAGCGGAATGTGCGGATGCGCGGCGTTCCACAGCCAGCGCGCCGGCGGAAAATCCTCGATCTCGGCCAGGGCCAGCAGCACCTCGCGGATGACCGGCTCCTCATGGCGGCGCAGCAGCTTCGACGCCGCGCGACGGCTCAGCATCTGCTCCAGAAACGCCATCGCCGGGTTGGCATGGTCGTCGATCATCTCGCCGATGATCTCGCGGGCGTGCTCACCCATGGCCGCGCGGAACTGCTCGCGGCTGATGCGGCCGGAGTCGAGTTGCTGGATCAGCAGGCGCGGGTTGGGGGTCGGATCGGGCACGCAGGGATTCAAGGGAACGCCGCCCGCGGGCGCAAGGATGAAGTTGGGATTTCACCACCGCCGATTTCGCCTTCCCAAGCCGGCCCGGCCGCGCTATCTCGGGGCATGGTCGACATCTGCCTGCAGGACCTGACAAAGCGCTTCGGCACCCAGACGGTGCTCGACCGCGTCAGCCTGGAGATCGCCGCCGGCGAGTTCTTTTTCCTGCTCGGCCCCAGCGGCTGCGGCAAGACCACCCTGCTCCGCCACCTCGCCGGCTTCCTCCAGCCCGACGCCGGCCGCATCACCTTCGGCGGCGAGGACGTCACCCGCCTGCCGCCGCACCAGCGCGACACCGGCCTGATGTTCCAGAGCTACGCCCTCTGGCCACACCTGAGCGTCGCGGAAAACGTCGCCTTCGGCCTCGAGGAACGCCGACTGCCGCGCGCGGAGATCCAGGCACGCGTCGCCGAGGCCCTCGACCGCGTCCAGCTCGGCAGCCTCGGCAGCCGCCGCATTGGCCAGCTCTCCGGCGGTCAGCAGCAGCGGGTCGCCCTGGCCCGCGCCCTGGTCATCCGCCCGCGCTGCCTGCTGCTCGATGAACCGCTGTCGAACCTCGACGCCAAACTGCGCCACGAAATGCGCGCGGAGATCCGCCGCATCGTCAAGGAGTTCGGCCTCACCGCCGTGCATGTCACCCACGACCGCGACGAGGCCCTGAGCATGGCCGACCGACTCGCCGTCATGGACGCCGGCCGCATCGCCCAGGTCGGCGCGCCGGAGGCGGTGTACCGCCATCCCGCCTCGCGCATGGTCGCCGAATTCATCGGCGCCACCAACCTGCTTCCCGCCACCGCCAGCGACGCACTCGGCGACGGCTTTCAAGTCGCGCAAACCGCCTTCGGTTGCCTGCTCGGCCGCGCCAGTGGCGACGCCCCCGCAGCGGGCACACCGGTCCTGCTGTCGATCCGCCCCGAGGCCCTCGTCTTCGATCCCCCCAGCGACGCCGCCAACCTCATGCAGGCCCGCATCAGCGACCTCACCTACCTCGGCGCCACCGCCCAGTATGAGGTGCAACTGCCGGGCGGCCCAAGCCTGCAGGTCTGCGAAATGAACCCGCGTGTCCTGCGCCGCCCCGGCGAAACCGAAGTGCGACTTGCGGTCGCCCCCGAAGACGTGCTGCTGCTGCCGGTCGGCTGAGTCTGCTCACAACATCGCCTCGCGCCAGGACCTCGAAAGGGTCTCGCACGGAGGACACGGAGATCCCTCGTGAGCTTTACTCGCGCTCCGATCAGCGTCCCATCAGCGGTTCAACCTCCGCTTCCGCAGCGCGAGGCACTCCCCCCGCTCACGGTAGCAGTTCATGCCGCGCGCCGGCGGCATCGATGAGAACCAGGCGAGTCAGGCGCACGGTGCCGGGGGCGGTGGAGGGATCCAGGCGCAGGGCCGACAGCGTTGCCACCGGCAGCGTGACGCTCACGGACTCGACCTTGCCGTTGTGGCTCACGGTCAGCGGCAGGCTGCGCTCGCGGGCAAAGGCAGGGGCGACCGGGGTGGCGAAGTACACCCGCGCCTCGCCGCGCGACTGACTGCTCAGGCGGAGTTCCAGTCGGAACGGCCCCTTGGCGTCCTTGGGCAGGTTGCGCGTGCTAATCCAGGGATCGCCGCCGGTGGACTGAATCACCAGTCCCCCTCCCTCGCGACGCAACTGCGCCTGCGCGCTCGCCTGCCAGCCGGCCACGGTCGCTTTCTTCGCTGCCTTGCCACCCGACTTGCCTTCGAGTTCGGGCCGGTACTTGGCCGGGTCAAAGGCCGGGTTCGGCACGGGGCGCACGGCGCCGGTTCGCTCCAGGAAACGTTCGATCAGCGCATCCAACTCCGCCACCCGCTGGGGTTCGGCGGCGGCGAGGTTGTGCTGCTCGCCCACATCCTTGCCGAGATCAAACAGCAGGTGCCGGTGCGCGCCCTTGGCGCCGGCATGGAAGAGGCGGATCAGTTTCCAGTCGCCACGATGCACCGACACCGAGGCCGGCAGCCAGTCGGGCACACCGGGATCATGTGGGAAGTGCTGAAAAATCGCCTCGCGCTCGAGTCGTTCTCCGCGCAGGGCCGGCAGCAGGCTGACGCCGTCGCCTGCAGGCGCTTCCTGCTTCAGCAGCCCCGCCACCAAGGTCGGGAAAAAGTCCTCGCTCTGCACCAGCTCCTCGCTGCGACTGCCGGGCGCGACCCGCCCCGGCCAGGCGATCACGCAGGGCACGCGCGTGCCGCCCTCGAACATCGTCGCCTTGCCGCCACGCAGCGGCCGGTTGCTGGTCGGCGTGGTGCCGTCGATTTCATTGTACATGTTGCCGCCGTTGTCGGAGGTGAAGACGATGACCGTGCGCTCGGTCAGACCGAGCCGGTCGAGGGTGTCAAGCAGGGTGCCGACCGCGTCATCAAGGCTCTCGACCATGGCCGCGTAGGTCGGGCTGCGCTGGGCATCGGTCGGATCAACCCGGGCGCGGTGCTTGTCGATGAGCGACTTCTTCGCATCAAAGGGCGCGTGCACGCTGAACTGCCAGTAGTTGAGGAAGAAGGGGCGGTCGCCCTGTCGCTCCATCCAGGCCGCGGCCTCGGCCGCCATGCGATCCTCCAGGTGTTCGCCGGGCGACTTCTCCTTGAAGTTGGCAAACTTCCAGGGCGCGACAAAGCTGCCCGCCGGCCCCGGGCCGGGGTGGTGCGGCACATCGACGTCAAAGCCGTGCTGCAGGGGGGAATAGGGTTCGGCACCGAGATGCCACTTGCCGAAGTGACCGGTGGCATAACCCGCGTCGCGGAAGACCTCGGCGAGCGTGCGATACTCGGTCTTGAGCCGCGTCACTGTCTCCGGCGAAATCGCGTGCTTGGTCGGCGGCGCCGACTTGCCCGGTTTCGCCTCCAGCACCACCTGCGGCAGATGGCAGTTCGGCGTGGTGATGCCCGTGCGGGCTGGGCTCAGCCCCGTGAGGATGGCCGAGCGGGTGGGCGAGCAGAGCGGACTCGCCGAGTAGGCCCGCGTGAAGGTCATGCCCCGCCGCGCCAGTCGCTCCAGGTTCGGCGTCTGATAAAACTTCGTCGTGCCATGAAGGGTGGTGTCGCTCCAGCCGAGGTCGTCGGCGAGGATGAAGACCACATTCATCGGCTGTGCTGAAAGCAGCGCCGGCAAGAAAAGAAGCAGAAGAAGGCGGACCATGGCGCATGGGAACGGCGGCGCCGGGCCGAGCATTTCAGGGGCATGCAGGAGAAGCGCAGAGCTTGCAGCCAAGGGCCAAGAGGTCCAGCGCGTTGGCCACCTCCCCAGAGCGAGCCGGACCGCGGGGTCGATGCCCCCGCCTACAGACAGCCGCCGTTCCCGCCCTCTTCCATCTGCGAAATCTGCAAAATCTGCGGACCTTCTGAGCCCAATCAACCATCCGCCATCAACTACCCTTCCTTCTGTCCCATCTGCGCCCATCTGCGAAATCTGCAAAATCTGCGGACCTTCCTGGGTTGGGAAGACACCGGAATCCCGCGCACGGCTCAGCCTTCCATGCCCAGCGCGACGCGGATCTGGCGGGCGGAGGCGAGGGCTTCGTCGAGGTCATCGCCGAGCACGGTGAAGTGCCCCATCTTGCGACGGGCGCGAGGCTCGGCCTTGCCGTAGAGATGCAGCTTGGCACGCGGGTGACCGAGCACGGCCGACCAGTCGGGTGCGGCGGCAGCGGCCGGCCAGACGTCGCCGAGCAGGTTGACCATGACCGCCGGGGTGTGCTGGCTGGGATCGCCAAGCGGCAGGCCGCAGACGGCGCGCAACTGCTGCTGAAACTGGTTGCTGACGCAGGCGTCGATGGTGTGGTGACCGCTGTTGTGGGGTCGCGGGGCAATCTCATTGACGAGGACGCGGCCGTCGGCGGTGACAAACATTTCCACAGCGAGGGTGCCGACATAACCGAGGCCTTCGGCAACCGCTTCCCAGAGGTCGAGCGCCTGGGCGGCGACCGCCGGCTCGAGCGCGGCGGGGGCGAGGCTGATGTCGAGGATGTGGTGGGCGTGACGGTTTTCGACGACGCCATGCACGGCCATGCGACCGTCGATGCCGCGGGCACCGACCACGGAGACCTCGCAGGTGAAGGGCACCCACTGTTCGACGACGGCATGATGCCCTTCAAAGGCCTGCCAGGCTTCGGCGAGATCGGTGTCGGCCTCGACCTTGCGCTGGCCCTTGCCGTCGTAGCCGAAGGCGGCGGTTTTGATGACGCAGGGGCGCCTCAACTCGCGCACGGCGGTCTGCAGACCGGCGAGGTCCTCGACAATGCGGAATTCGGCGCAGGCAATGCCCTGGCCGCGCAGAAAGAGTTTTTCGCGCTCGCGGTGCTGGGTGGTGTGGATGGCGAGTCGCGACGGCCGCAGCGGGCGCTGAGCCTCGACGGCCTGCAGGCAGGCGTCAGGGATGTTTTCGAACTCGGCGGTGACGACATCGACCGCGGCGAGGAAGCGGCCGAGCGCGGCGCTGTCGTCGTAGGCGGCGTTGACTTCGAGATCGGCAAACTGGCCGGCGGGGCAGCCCTTCGGCTCATCGGTGAAGACAGCGACGCGGTAGCCGCTGCGGCGGGCTTCGAGGGCCAGCATGCGGCCGAGCTGGCCGCCGCCGAGGATGCCGATCGTGGAGGGCGGGAGGAAGGGCGGCATGGGATCAGGCGAGCGGCTTCTCCAGTTCCTTCTGGCTTTCCAGCACCTTCTCGGTCTGACGCTGGCGGAAGGCCTGCAGTTTGGCGGCGAGGTCCGGGTTGCTGTTGGCGAGCATGGCGATGGCGAACAGGCCGGCATTGAGGGCGCCGGCATTGCCGATGGCGAAGGTGGCGACCGGGATGCCGCCGGGCATCTGAACGATGGAATAGAGGCTGTCGACCCCGCTCAGGGCCCTGCTTTGCACCGGCACGCCGAGCACGGGCAGGGTCGTCATGCTGGCTGTCATGCCCGGCAGGTGGGCGGCCCCCCCGGCGCCGGCGATGATGCACTTCAGGCCGCGGCCGGCGGCGCTGGTGGCGTAATCGTAGAGCAACTGCGGCGTGCGATGGGCGCTGACCACCTTCTTTTCAAAGGGCACGCCGAAGTCTTCCAGCACGCGCGCCGCGTTTTCGAGGGTGGGCCAGTCGGAGCTGGAGCCCATGATGATGCCGACCTGGGGAGGTGTCATGCGCCGAAATAGCGCGGAGAAATGTCGGCTGCAAGCCGCGCTTGCGTTTGCCAAGCGGCCGCGCCGCTTCAAAATGACCGGCCATGACCTTCCGCGAGAAACTCGAAACCCGCATCGCCAGCGCCGGCACCCGCCTCTGCGTCGGACTCGACGTCCGGGCCGACCAGGCCGACGAAGCCACGAAGCGCTGGATCCTCGATTTCATTGCCGAAACCGCGCCCCACGCGGCGGCGTTCAAGCCGAATTCCGCCTACTTTGAGGCGCTCGGCTGGCGCGGCCTGCGCCTGCTCGAGGAGGTGCTGCGCGAGATTCCCTCAGACATCCCCATCGTGCTCGACGTCAAGCGCGGCGACATCGGCGAGACCCAGGGCTACTACGCCAAGGCAGCCTTCGATCAGCTCGGCGTCGATGCCGTGACGCTCAATCCCTACATGGGGCGCGACACCCTGGAGCCGTTTTTGCAGTATCGCGACAAGGGCCTGTACCTGCTCGGTGTGACCTCCAATCCCGGCGCGGCCGACATCGAACTGCAGCGCACCGGCGATCGCCAGGTCTATGAAATTGTCGCCGACATGACCGCCGCCAGCCCGCAGGCCGGCTTGGTCGTGGGACTGACCAACGCCGCCCCCGAAGTGTTGCAGCGGATTCCCGATGTGCCGCTGCTCATCCCAGGTCTCGGCGCCCAGGGCGGCGATCTCGCGGCCCTGCGCGGCAGCGGCCGGCGGGCGCCCCTGCTGGTCAACGTTTCACGCGGCCTGCTGTACCACGGCCAGGCTGGTCGCGGCTTCGCTGAGGTGGCACGCGACTGGGCGGGCCGCATCGAGCAAGCCCTGGCCTGAGACAGGAAGCAGTGGACAGCAGCGCGCCCCTGAGGCATGGCTAAGTGCCCTCACCCCCGTCCGATCATGCTTTCCCCCGCCCTCCGTCTGACGCTGCTTGCCGGCCTGAGCCTGGCCCTGAGTTCCTGCGCGAATTTGATGCAGTTCTCCTCCGCACCACGCGGCCAGACGCAGTACTTGGAGGCCTTCCCGGTCGGCTCGGTGCCG
>JAEYYS010000433.1 GCA_023428335.1 Verrucomicrobiota bacterium
GGCAACGTCGACAAAGACCCGAGTTCTGGCGAACTCGCCTACATCGAGACCCTCTCCCTTGTCTTCGGCAGCGGTCGCGCGGTCGAGGAACTGATCGCCCTCGTCAAGAACGCCGAGGCCGATGCCAACGCGCGCAGCAACGCCCTCAAAAACCTCACGCGCAGTGCCAAACCGGAGCTGCTGCCGGTCGTGCGCGGCCTGATCAACGACAAGGTGCTCGCCACGGCCGCGCGCAGCGCGCTGGCGGCCTACGATCATCCGGACATCCCGAAAGCCCTGCTCAGTCCCTGGCCGGCGCGCAGCGAGGAGCAGCAGGCGGCCACCGTGGCGACCCTGGTCTCGCGTCCGAGTTATGCGAAGGCCCTGCTCGACGCCGTGCAGGCGGGTCGGGTGCCGAAGAGCGCGATCACGCCTTACCAGGCGCGCGCGATCCGCAGTCTCAACGACGAGGCCCTGAACGCCCAGCTCACCGCGGTCTGGGGCGAGCTGCGCGACACGCCGGCGGCGAAGCAGGCGGAACTGGCCGAGTGGATGCGCAAGCTCACGCCCGAGCGCCTGGCGCAAGGCGATGCCAAGCAGGGCAAGGTGGTTTTTGCCGCCGCCTGCGGCGCCTGCCACAAGCTCTATGGCGAGGGCGGTCAGATCGGCCCCGATCTCACCGGTGGCGACCGCCACAAAGTGACCTACCTGCTGGAAAACACCCTCGACCCGAGCGCGGTGGTGCCGGCCGACTATCGCATGACGGTGTTCCAGCTCAAGGATGGCCGTACCCTGACCGGGGTTATCCCAGAGCAGACCGAGCGCACGGTCACGATCCAGACGCCGACCGAGCGGCTCACCGTCGAAAAGGCGCAGATCGCCGGCCAGCAGCAACTGCCGATGTCGCTCATGCCCGAGGGCCTGCTCGGCGCTCTGGGCGAGGAGCAGGTGGTGCACCTGTTCCGCTACCTGATGAGCCGCGGCGCGCCCTGAAGCGGAAGCAAGGCTTGACCCGGGTCGCGACGGCGTGTTCCCTCGCGGCCGCCCATGCAACGCGCCGCCTTCCTGCTGACCAGCGCCTTCCCGGTCTGGATCCTCCTCGCCAGCGTGCTCGCCCTGCGTGTGCCAGAGTGGTTTGTCTGGTTTAGCGGCAATTGGATCACCTGGGGGCTGGGCGTGATCATGCTGGGCATGGGGTTGACCCTGACGTTCGACGACTTTCGCGCCGTGCTGCACATCCCGCGCGCTGGTGTCGTCGGTGTCATCAGTCAGTTCGTCATCATGCCCTCGCTGGGCTGGGCCGTCGCGCACCTGCTGGAACTCGACCGACTCGATCCGGCCCTGGCGGCCGGCCTGATCTTGGTGGCCTGCTGTCCGGGTGGCACGGCTTCGAATGTCATCACCTACCTGGCGGGTGCCAACGTGGCGCTGTCGGTGCTGATGACCACGGCCTCGACCTTTGCCGCCATTGCACTCACGCCCCTGCTGACCAAGTGGCTGGCAGGCACGCTGGTGACGGTGGATGCCGGCAAACTCTGCCTCGATACCTTCAAGGTGGTGGTGCTGCCGGTCCTGCTCGGGGTGTTCCTCAACCAGAGGCTGCCGCGGCTGGGGCGACGCCTGGCGCCGTTTTCACCGCTGGTGTCTGCGCTCGCCATCGTGCTCATCGTCGCCAGCATCATTGGCCAAAAGCGCGAGCTCATTTTGACGGCGGGACCGCGCCTGCTGGCCGCGCCGGCCCTGCTGCACCTCGGCGGTTTTGCCCTGGGCTACCTCGCCGCGCGCCTGCTGCGCCTCCTGGAGAGAGACTGCCGAACGGTTGCCATCGAGGTCGGCATGCAGAACTCGGGCCTTGGCAGTGTCCTGGCCACCCAGCATTTTCCCGGCACGGCCGCGCCGGTGCCCTGCGCCATCAGCGCTGTTTACCACTCCCTGATCGGCAGCCTGCTTGCCGGCTGGTGGCGCTGGCGCGACGCGCGCCGGGCGACGTCCCTGCGGCAGGTTGCTGCACAAGAAGCACAGTCATGAATCCTCCCGAACCCGTTGCCTGCCTGCCCGTGGCCCGTGCGCTTTTGGAAGCGCCGACCCGGCTCATCCTCGACAATTACCGGCGCTTGCTCGGGCGTGATTTGATCGCGGTCCCTGATTCGGCGCGGGCGGTCGAGGCCCTCTTTGAGGCGCCCTGTGTCGTGCTTGCCGCCTTCGGTGAGTTCGGCACCGATCATCTCTTTGGCTACGCCAACCGCGCCGGCCTGCAGCGTTTTGAAACCACCTGGGATGAACTCATCGGGGTACCCTCCAGCCTGTGCGCGGAACCGGTCTGTCGCGAGGAACGCCGGCGCCTGCTCGACGAGGTGGGCCGGCGCGGTTACATCGACAACTATGCCGGCGTGCGCATCAGCCGGCGCGGCCGGCGCTTCCGCATCCTGCGGGCCATCGTCTTTAATTTGCTGGATGACGAGGGCACTTATGTCGGCCAGGCGGCGACCTTTGCCGACTGGGAAGAGCTTGCCTGAGCGCGCGGCATGCGGGCACAAAAAAGGCCGGGCACCTTGCGGCGCCCCGCCCGGGGACTGTCTCTTATTCACAACTGACGCTGCCGACGATCG
>JAEYYS010000002.1 GCA_023428335.1 Verrucomicrobiota bacterium
TCGTCGTCGTCGAGGCGGTGCACGCCAAGATGCACGGCACCACGATCTCCCCCTACAAGGCCACCCAGCTGGTGCTGCATGAAATCGCCGGCGCGGTCATCGCCATCACCCTGGTGATGACGGCGGTATTCGTGCCCGTGGCCTTCATGACCGGCCCGGTCGGCGTCTTTTACCGGCAGTTCTCCATCACCATGGCGGTCGCCATCGTGCTCTCCGGGGTGATGGCCCTGACCCTCACACCGGTGCTCTGCGCCATGATTCTGAAAAGCCAGGGCAGCCACGGCAGTCCGCGCGGCCCGCTCGCCTTTCTCCTCGGCTGCTTCAACCGTGTCTTCGATCGCGTGACCGAACTCTACGCCAGTCTGCTGCGCCGCATCGTCCCCCGCTGGCCGCTGACCTTCCTGCTGCTCGGTCTCGCCGCCACCGCCATTCATTTCACCAGCCAAAGCCTGCCCACCGGTTTCATTCCCGCCGAGGATCAGGGCATGATCTACGCCATCCTGCAGACGCCGCCCGGATCAACCCTGGAGAGAACCAACGCCAAATCCTCCGAACTGCAGCGCATCGCCAAGACCGTCGAGGGCGTCGATTCCGTCTCATCGCTGGCCGGCTACGAGGTCCTCACCGAAGGCCGCGGTTCCAACGCCGGCACCTGCCTGATCAACCTCAAGGACTGGTCGCAGCGGAAAAACACCGCACGCCAGATCATCCACGAATTGGAGCAGCGCTGCCGCGACATCGCCGGGGTGACCCTGGAATTCTACGAACCCCCGGCCGTGCCCGGCTACGGCGCCGCCGGTGGCTTCTCCCTGCGCCTGCTCGACAAGACCAACACCGGCAACTACGAGCGCCTGCAGGAGGTCAACGACGCCTTCATGGCCGCCCTGCAAAAGCGCCCCGAACTGCGCGGCCTGTTCACCTTCTTCAGCGCCAACTACCCGCAGTACGAAATCGTCATCGACAACCAGGTGGCGATGCAGAAGGGCGTCTCGATCGGCAAGGCGATGGACAACCTCTCCATCCTCATCGGCAGCACCTACGAGCAGGGCTTCATCAAGTTCGGCCAGTTCTTCAAGCTCTTCGTCCAGGCCGATCCGAAGTTCCGCCGCATGCCCGGCGACCTGAGCAATCTCTATGTGGCGAACGAGGAGGGCGAAATGGTGCCCTACTCGGCCTTCGTCACGCTGAAGCCCAAGCAGGGCCTCAACGAGATCACGCGTTACAACGCCTACCCGGCTCCCTCCATTCAAGGCGCCCCGGCCGAAGGCTACAGCAGTGGCGACGCCATCCGCGCGATCCAGGAAGTGGCCGCCGCCACGCTGCCGCGCGGTTACGACATCGGCTGGGCGGGCCTGTCCTTCGACGAGGTCGGCCGCGGCAACGAGGCGCTGTACATCTTCATCGTCGTGCTCGTCTTCGTCTACCTGGTGCTGGTCGGCCAGTACGAGAGTTTCATGCTGCCGCTGGCGGTCATCCTGTCCCTGCCCATCGGCGTCATGGGCTCCTTCCTGCTGCTCAAAAACATGGGCCTGGAAAACGACATCTACGCGCAGATCGGCCTGATCATGCTCGTCGGTCTGCTCGGCAAAAACGCCATCCTCATCGTCGAATTCGCCACCCAAAAGCACCACGAGGGCGCCAGCATCCTCGAGGCGGCCATCGAGGGCGCCCGGGTGCGCTTCCGGCCGATCCTGATGACCTCCTTCGCCTTCATTGCCGGCATGATCCCACTCCTGCGCGCCACCGGCGCCGGCGCGCTCGCCAGCCGCACCATCGGTGCCTCGGCCGCCGGCGGCATGCTGCTCGGCACCTTCATGGGCCTGCTCATCGTGCCCGGCCTCTACTACGTTTTCGCCCATCTCGCCGACCGGCGCAAACTCCTGCCGGACGAACACGACACCCCGCTCAGCGAACTCGGCGAATACGACTGAACCCCGTCATGATCGAATCCAAGCCCCCCCTTCAAGCCCTGACCGCCGCCTGCCTGCTCGCGCTCGCCCCCGGTTGCGTCTCCCTGCAGCCGCCCGCGCCCGCCTCGGAACCACCCCTGCCCGCGCAGTTCCCCGAAGCGACCGGCAGCCAAAGCGCCGCCGCCACCGACTGGCGCAGGTTCTTCAACGATCCCCAACTCGCCGCCCTGATCGATGCTGCCCTGGAGCGCAACCAGGAACTGCAGATCCTCCTGCAGGAAATCGCCGCGGCCAAAAGCGAGGCGCAGGCCCGCCGCGGCGCCGTCTTCCCCTTCCTCAGTTTTGGCGGCTTGCTCGGCGCCGACAAGGTCGGCCGTTTCACCCGCGACGGCGCGGTGGAGCACGGCTTGGAGATCGAACCGGGGCGGGAATTCCCCGAGCCACTCGGGCAGTTCGCCGCGACCGCCGACTTCGAGTGGGAGATCGACATCTGGCGCAAGCTGCGCAACGAGCGCGACGCCGCGGTCCTGCGCTACCTCGCCACCGAACAGGGCCGCAACTTCATCCTCACCCAGCTGATCGCCGAAATCGCCGAATCCTACTATGAGCTGCTCGCCCTCGACAACCGGCTGATCATCCTGGATCGCATGATCGAGGTGCAGGAACGGGCACTGGCCGCCGTGCAGGTGCAGAAAAACGCCGCCAAGGTCACGGAACTGGCGGTCAAGCGTTTCGAGGGCGAAGTGCTGAAGAACCGCGGCCTGCGCTACGTCCTGCTCCAGCAGGTGACGGTCACCGAAAACCGCCTGAACCGTCTCGCCGGCCGCTATCCGACCGCCATCGCTCGCCAGCCGCAGGGGTTCACCCGCCTGAACCTCGGGCCGCTGCAGGCCGGCCTGCCGGCGGAACTGCTGCGCAACCGGCCCGATGTGCGTCAGGCGGAACTCGAAGTGGCTGCCGCCGGTCTCGACATCAAGGTCGCCGCCGCGCGTTTTTATCCCTCGCTCAACCTTTCGGCGGCACTCGGCCTCGAATCCTTCACCCTCGACAAGCTGCTGACCGGCAAGGAATCCATGCTCTACGGTGCCGCCGCCGGCATCGCCGCACCACTGATCAACCGCAGTGCGATTCAGGCCGCCTACAACGGCGCCAGCGCGCGCCAGCTGGCCGCCGTGCAGGCCTACCAGCAGACCGTCCTCAAGGCTTATGTGGAAACCGTCAATCAACTGGCGGAAATCCGTAACCTGAGCCGCAGTCTCAGCCTCAAGCAGGAGCAGGTGCAAACGCTGTCCGACGCCGTCAGCCTGGCCGATCAACTGTTCAATTCCGCCCGCGCCGACTACACCGAGGTGCTGCTCACCCAGCGTGAAGCCCTCGAATCGCGCACCGAACTGATCGAACTCAAGCAGCGGCAGCTGACCGCCTACGTCAAGGCCTACAAGGCACTGGGCGGCGGGGTGACCGTGGCATCCGCCATTCCCGCAAAGGTCGGAACCTGACACGCCGCCATGACAACACCTTGCAAAGCCATTTGCCGAGATTAATTTAGGGCAACGTGAAAACCTGGACTCGTGCCCTGGTCGTGGTCGCCCTGATGATCTCCATCGGCGCGCACTGGGCGCTGTTGCAGTCCGCCGCCTGGGTCGGCATGGCCCTGGCCTACACGGTGGACCGCGGCTCGCTGGTCGAGGGCTTGAGCGACACCTTCAGCGGCGAACGCCCCTGTCCGCTGTGCAAGGCGGTCGCCAACGGCTTGGCCGCGGAACAGGATCCCGAGGACGCACCCGCACCGCCGGCCAAGCACAAGGAACTCGTTCTTGGCTTGGTCGCCGTACCACAGTTTGTTTTTCCACCCGTACCGCCCAGCGCTTGGAGCACGATCTCCCGCACGGCGCAGCGGCTTGCCCAACGCCCGCCGACACCACCGCCACAAGCCGTCGGCTGAGCGCTCCGAGTCCGCCCCTGAGCCTCCCACGTGGAGGTGACTCAGGCAGGACGCCAACGCGCGCCCCCTGAGCGCCCGGCCCACCCGTGTCAAACCGGCAGGTTTCGCCGTCCCACACCCAGCGGTCTCCGCTGGCGACGTCGCCCTCAGTCGGTCAACCCCAAGTCAACCCCAAGTCAACCCCAAGTCAGCCCACTGTTAGCCTGCTTGCGGCGCCATCCCGGCCCGCATCCCCAACCCCCAACTTGATGATTCCCATGAAACTTCCCCATTTCCTCGCCCTCGCGCTGCTCAGCGCCAGCCTCCACACCCAGGCCCAGGACACCGCCACCGCGGACGACCTCGCCCAGGGCCAGCAAGTCTACCAGCAGGTCTGCTTTGCCTGCCATCAACCCACCGGCCTCGGCCTGCCCGGCATGTTCCCACCTCTCGCCGGTTCCGACTGGGTGAGCGCGGCCAAGCCCGACCGGCTCATCCGCATGGTGCTGCACGGCCTCACCGGCCCGATCCAGGTCAACGGCCAGAGCTTCACGACCCCGGCGCCCATCATGCCGCCGCAGGGGGCCATGCTCGGCGACCCCCAGATCGCCGCGGTGCTTAGCTACGTCCGCCACGAGTTTGGCAAGGGCGCCAGCCGCGTCACAGCCGACCAGGTCAAGGCGGTGCGCGAGGCCGAAAAGGCCCGCACGGCCATGTGGACCGAAGCCGAACTGGCCAAGATTCCCGTGAACTGAACCGCCATGACCACGCCCGCCACCCGTCCGTCCCCGGTTCCCTCCCGTCTCTGGCTGCGCCTCGCGCTGGTGGCCGGACTGGTGGCGGCCAGCCTGCTCTACGGCCGCTTCATGGACCGCCTGCTGCCGCGCCCCGAACTGCCGGTGCTCGCCGTCATCAACGGCGACCTCGCCGCCACCGAGCGCAGCGGCAAAAGCGTCCGCTTCTCCGACCTGCGCGGCAAGGTCGTCGTCGCCGCCTACCTCTACACCCTCTGCCCGCACGGCTGCGCCGCCGTCACCGCCGAACTGCAGAAGCTGCACGCCGAATTCGGCGGGCATCCTCGCCTGCACCTGCTGTCGGTGGCCCTGCAGCCGGAACGCGACACAACCGCCCAGTTGAGCGCCTATGCCGAAGCCGTCGGCGCCCGGGCGGATTCGCCCTGGTGGTTCATCACCGGCGACCGCCGGCAACTCTGGGACTTCATGACCCGCGAAGTCGGCCTGGCGCCCGCCAAGCCCATTCCGGAAGAGGAGCGACTGACCCCCGACGACACCGATGAGCACGACCTGCGCATCGCCCTGATCGACGACCGCGGCCGCGTGCGCGGCTACTACGCGGTCTTCCACCCGCAGCCGGAAATCGCCGCGCTGATGGTGGAGCGACTGCATGCACACCTCGAACAACTGCTCGAAGCCCCCCTGCCCTGAACCCTGACAGATCCAAACCCATCCCATGAAACCCCTCCTGCTCACCCTTGCCAGCCTGCTCAGTGCTGCCGCCCTCGCGGCCGAACCCCTGCAGGTCTACGAAGGCGAAGTCGCCGGCCTCTTCTGCAGCGCCTGCTCAAGCCACGTCAAAGCCGCCTTGGAACAAATCGACGGCGTCGAGTCCGTGAAAATCCTCGCCGCCCCCAAGGG
>JAEYYS010000029.1 GCA_023428335.1 Verrucomicrobiota bacterium
GGCGGGGGTCGCGGCGGGCTTGGCAGCGGGAGCCGCCGGTTTGGCCTCGGCCTTCTTGGCGGCTTCCTTCTTCGGTTCCTCCTTCTTGGCCGGGGCGGGCGGCGGCTCCGGCGGCGGGGCGGTGAGCTTGGCGATCTCCGCCTCGCTGAGGCCGAGGTTGACCTTCAGACCGGGCAACTGGCCTTCGAGTGCCTTGGCGCCGGCCTGGGTGACGCCGGTCTGCCAAGCAAAGAGCTTTTTCAGACCCTTGGCGGCGGCAAGTTTGGCAATGCCGGCGTCGGTGGTCTTGGTGCCGTAGAGATTGAGGTACTCCAGCTTCTGCAGGCTGGCGAGCTGGGCGATGCCGGCATCGCTGAGTTTGGTGTTCTCCAGGTGCAGACGCTCCAGCGCGGTCATCTTGGCGAGGGTGGCGGCGGCGGCATCGGTGACCTGGCTGCGGGCGAGGTCGACCCAGACAACGTGCTTGGCGATCGGTTCCAGCAGCGCGAGTTCCTTGTCGCCAAACTTGTCGGTGGCGTTGATGACGCTGAGGCGCAGCACTTCGGTGTCCTGGGCCAGCGGCATGAGGCTGGCGTTGAGGGCCTGGATCTTGGCGCTGACTTCGGCGATCTGCTTTTTCTCGGCATCGCTGAGCGGCGCCGGCTTGGCCTTGGCCGGGGCGGCGACCTTGGTGTCGATCTTCGGCAGGCCCTTGGCGAGCAGGACGGCGAGGGCGGCTTCGATCTCCGGGGTCGGCTTGGCGGCGGCGACCGTGGCGCTTTCGGAGGCGCCGGAGGCGATCCACCACTTCAGCACGGCGAGCTCTTCCGCGGTGACCTGCGGCTCGTCTTCCGGCGGCATGTGCTCATCGTCGTCGACCGGCAGGTTGATGCGCACCAGCAGCAGGCTGTCGTCCGGCTTGCCGGCGATGACCGTGTTTTCGCCCTCGCTGCCGCCCTTGAGGATGGCGGCGAAATCGTGCAGCTGCAGCTTGCCCTTCTTTTTCTCTTCACCGTGGCAGCTGACGCACTTGGCGGCCATGATCGGGGCGACGACGTCGCGGTAAACCACCGCCTTGGCGGCGAGCGCGGGGTCGAGCTTGCCGGCGGCAGCCTTGGCGGGTGCGGCGGCTTTGGTTTCCGTCTTGGCTGCGGGGGCGGCGGCGGGCTTGGCGGCCTCGGCAGGTTTGGCCGCGGGAGCGGCAGCCACGACCGGGGTCGGCTTGGCGTCGTCCTCGGCGGTCCAGCCGGTGTTGAAGTGGGCGTTCGGCAGCTTCGCCTTCAGTTGAGCGACTCCGGCCTTGGTGACACCGGTCTGCCAGAGATAAACGGCCTTGAGTTTGCCCAGGCCGGCGAGCTTGGACAGGCCGGCATCGGTGACCTTGGTGTTGTACAGGTTGAGGTACTCAAGCGCCGCCAGTCCGCTGAGGTGGTCGAGGCCGGCATCGCTGATGCCGGTGTTCTCGAGGTGCAGCTCGGTGAGGTTCTTCATGGCCGCGACCGCCTTCAGGCCGGCGTCGGTGACCTTGGTGCGGGCGAGATCGAGCGAGGCGATCTTGTCGGCCACCGGGGCGAGCGGGGCGAGGCCGGCGTCGGTGAAGTCCTTGGCGATGTTGAGCGCGGTGAAGCGCCAGGCCTTGCCGTCGGCCGCCACAGGCAGGAGCATGGCGCCGGAGGCATTGACCTGGTCAACGGCGGCTTTCAGGGCCGGATCGGCGGCGGGCTGGGCCTGGGCAAGGCCGGCCAGCAGGACCAGGGCGAGGAGGGGAAGGGTCGGACGCATAGGAGGGGGAGGTAGAATTCGTCAGGAGGCGGGGCGACCTTTCAAAAGAGCGTCCACACTGACCTTGAGGTCAGCGGGGAATTTGGCGTCGTCGACGCTCAGGGTTTCCGAGGCGCCCTCCTGAATCCACCAGCGGAAGAGGGCGGTTTCTTCGGCGGTCATCTGCTCCTTGCCCTCCGGCGGCATGTGTTCGTCGTCGTCCTCGGGCAGCAGGATGCGCTGCAGGGCCAGGCTGTCATCGGGCTTGCCCGGCACGAGGCCGGCGCCGCCGTCGCCGCCCTGAACGAGCAAAGCGTAGGTGTCCATGCGCAGACCGCCCTTCGACTTGTCCTCATTGTGGCAGTTGTTGCACTTGGCTTCGAAGATCGGCATCAGCAGATCCTGGAAGACGAGGGGGTTTTCGCCGGGCTTGGCGGTGGCTGGAGCGGTTGGCGTGGGTGCCGGAGTCGTCGGTGTGGGAGTTGGAGTCGTGGGGGTTGGGGGCGGTGTCACCGCCGCGGCGGGCGCGGGTTTGGGTTTCTCCGCAAAGCTGAGCAGCCATTTCTCCATGCCGATCATCTGGCTCTTCAGGGGTTCCGGCGCGTGCTGGGTGAGGTATTTGCTGCCGTGGCTCATGTTGCCGCCGAAATGGGCGCCCAGGCCCATGAGGCCGAAGGAGAGGAAAAACAGGGCGCGGTAGGCGTGCATCAACTCGCGGTTGTCGCGACCCATGGCGAGTAGGCGGACGACGGTGGCGAGCAGGACGCCGCTGGTGCCGATGAGGGCGAGGGTTTGATGCAGGCTGAAATTGGCGCCCTCGAAGCCGCCTTCGCGTGAGAGCAGGATGCCGGCGATCACGGCGAACACGGAACCGGTGGCGCCGACCAGCAGGGTGAGCAGCGCGGCGGCGCCGAGTTTTTCCTCGCCGGCCCGGGTCAGGCAGCCCAGTTCCATCACGCAGAGCAGGGCGAGCGCGCCGACCGGCAGGTGCAGGAGGATGGGGTGGAAGCGGCCGATGAACAGCAGCAGGGGGGGGGCTTCCCCGACGACCGGCTCGTAGCGTGGCGGGAAGGCCAGCAGGGCGGCGACGTAGCCGAGAATCAGCAGCAGGGCGAGCAGCCAGCTGCCGGTGCGCGACGGTGTGGAGGAGAAATCGGGGGAGGACATGGCCGGGGGTTACGGGGAGTACGTGCGCTTGCAGGGGCTTTGTTCATGCGGTGCTTGCGCAAAGCTGAGCAAATCATGGCGGATTCAGGCTGGCGCGCCAGTGACCGGCGAGCGCTGTGGCGAGTTCGGTCACGGCGGCGAGGGCATGCGGGGCGGCATAAACCCAGCCCGGCAACACGGCCCAGGCACAGAGCAGGCAGAGGGCGGTGTGGCTGAGCAAGCCGTGGCGGGCGATACCGATGGCAAGCAGGGTCATGAGCCCAGCGGCGCCGCCGACCATCGGCCAGACCCAGGGGCTGAGGGCGGGCAGGGCGACCGCCGTCATGGCGGCAAGCAGTACTGCCGTGGCGGCCCGGTAGAAGGTCAAACCGGCACGCCGGCGTGCTTCGGCGAGGGCGCGCAATTCGTCGCGCTCGCGCATTGACAGCCGGTTGCCGGACAAAAAGCCAGGGTCGGGGAGCATGCGGTGAACCGCGGCGCGCGGCTAGAGCAGGGTGTCGTAGGCGCGACCGTCTTTCTTCTGGAAGAAGTTGATGAAGGCGCGGTTGACCGTGGCGTAACCGCCCGGGGTGGGGTAGTTGCCGCTGAAGTACCAGTCGCCATACTCGGGGCCGAGGGCGGCGTGCAGGTTTGGGATGGTCTGGAAGATGACCTGGACCTGCCCCTTCCAGGGCGTGTGCTGGGGCGCGACGAGTTGGGCGACCTTGGCGGAGATCTCCTCGTCGGTGAATGCTGCGTAGATGGCCTTGACGGCGTTGCCCATCTGCTCGCGCGGTTTCTTCAACTCCTCCTCGCAGGCCTGGCAGACCTCGCGCAGGATCGAGCGGTTGCCGCGCTCGCGGTGTAGCTCGACCGCGGCCTGGAAGGCGATGAACTTGCCCAGCTCGGACATGTCGATGCCGTAGCAGTCGGGGTAGCGGATCTGCGGGGCGGTGGAGACAACGATGATGCGGCGCGGATTCGTGCGCGCCAGGATGCGCAGCAGGGAGGTGCGCAGCGTGGTGCCGCGGACGATGGAATCGTCGATGACCACCAGGTTGTCCTGCGGGGTGACGACGCCGTAGGTGATGTCATAGACGCTCGACACCATCTGATCGCGCCCGTTTTCCTGGGCGATGAAGGTGCGCATCTTGATGTCCTTGTGGGCGATCTTCTCGGCGCGCGGCCAGTTGCGCAGCACCAGGTCGTCGAGCGCGGCCTCGTCGAACGTGCCCTGCTGAATCATGCGCACCAGCGCGTCCTTGACCTCCTGCCGGCGCGACTTGCGCAGGCCGTCGAGGAAGCCGTAGTAGGCGGTCTCGGCGGTGTTGGGGATGAAGCTGAGCACGGTGTGCTCAAAGTCGTTGTCGATCGCCTCGATGAGCTGCGGCACCAGGCACTCGCCCAGAAGCTTGCGCTGGTGGTGGATGACCGAGTCATTGCCGCGCGAAAAGTAGATGCGCTCGAACGAACAGGGGCGCGGTTCGCGCGGCTCGGTGAAGGGGGTGATCGTCAAACCGCCGTCGGCCTTCATCACCGCCACATGCCCGGGCTCCAGCTCGCGCACCTCGTCCTCGTCGATCTCGAACACCGACATCAGGGCCACCCGCTCCGAGGCGAAGGCCAGCATCTCGTCGCTCTCATAATAGAAGCAGGGCCGGATGCCGTTCGGGTCGCGCATGACGAAGAGGTCGCCGTTGCCGATGACGCCGACGATCGTGTAGCCGCCGTCCCAGATCGCCGCCGATTTCTGGATGATGCCGACCACGTCCAGCCGCTCGCTGATGTGGCGCGGGATCTCCGCGCCGGGCACGCCGGCGTCGCGCAGTTCGTGGTACAGGGCGGTGTGCGCTTCGTCGAGCTGGAAGCCAATTTCTTCCAGGACCGTCTGGGTGTCGGTGGAAAACACCGGATGCTGGCCGCGCTGCATCATCACCTGGTTGAGCGCCGAGGTGTTGGTCAGGTTGAAATTGCCCATCACCATCAGGCTGCGCGTCGGCCAGGTGGTGCGGCGCAGGTACGGATGCAGGCTGGCCTTGCCAAAACTGCCCGAGGTGCCGTAGCGCAGGTGGCCGATGTTGATCTCGCCGGCCATCTCAAACTCTCGCTTGATCGCCTCCGGATCCTCCTCAAAGGGCGGCAGCTCGCGGCCGGTCTCGTGGCGCTCCTGCTTGCGCTGCTCGTCAATGCGCCGGGCGATGCGCTTGTACTCCTTGCGCAGGTCGGCGAAGACCTCGCCCATCTGCTCGACCGAGGTGTCGGAACGCTCGCGGAAAAGGTAGGGGGCCCCCGGCGGCATGTTGAGCTTGCAGCAGCCCATGCCAATGCCGTCCTGCCCACGGTTGCGCTGCTTGGTCATCAAGGCCGCCAGCATGTTGAACCCGTACAGCGAGGTCCCCTTGGTCTCCTGATAATAGGCCAGGTCTTTCTTCAGACGGACAACGGCAATGCCGCATTCGTGTCGGATGGGGTCGCTCATGCAGGGCGGGCATCCTTCGCTGCGATTGCCGGGAGCGCAAGACGCGAGGCGGATTTTTCCGAAGGACCGGCCGCTCAGGCGGGCATGCCTCGACCGGCGACCGATTCCCGCGGAAATGTTTTGGAAAAGTGAAGCTTCGGCCGGTGTTGGCGGGACAAGTTTGCAAATTTTCCAGAGTCGATCCTCTGGGGCGGCCGCATGGGGCCTGGGGTTGGCTGTTTGGAGGCTCTGCTGTCAAGGGTTTAAAACGTTGAAATAGAGTCAATTGAGAATGATTTTGAAATTTCATGCCTTGACAGGGGGCTGTGGGTGGACACCCTGCGCGCCCCTCGGATGGCGGTTCGCCGCTGTTCCGGGTGTGACCAACCACCCCCACGTTTTGAGTCGACTCCTCCTCTGCCTTGCCCTGTTGCCCTCCCTTGCCGCGGCACAAAACAAAACCCCGGCCCCGGACCCTCAGGTGCGGCAGAGTCTCGTGCTGGAGGGCGTGCGCACCACGGCCTACACCCACACGGAGAAGGATCACATCAAGTACGGCGCCCGCACCGCCGCCGGCACGGCCCTGAAATTCGGCGCAGTCCGCAGCGCCGCCGCCGACTGGTCGATCTACCCGGTCGGCACGGTCTTCCAGATCGAAGGCAATCCGGCTCTCTATGTCGTCGACGACTACGGTTCGGCCCTGGTCGGCACGCGCACGATCGACCTGTACAAGCCCTCGCTGTCCTACGTCAGCCGCTGGGGCGTGCGCCGGGTCAACATCACCATCCTCAAGTGGGGCAGCTTCGCCAAGAGCCTGGCCATCCTCAAGCCGCGCGAGAGCAAGGCGCCGCACGTGCGCAAGATGGTCGCCCGCCTCGAGGCGCGCTCGGCCTGATCCGGCCGCCAGCTTCACCGGCGGTAGCCCCAGAGCCTGATCCGGCTCACTGGCCGACCCGGAACAGCTTGTCCTGGGTGCGGATGAACAGGGCACCGTCGGCCACGGCGATGCTGCTGCGCACGCTGCTGGCGTCGCCGTTCGGCTTGCTGCCGTCGCCCATGGCGTTGACGGAGAGCAGTTCAAACTGGCTGCCGCCGGCGCGGGCCACGTAGACCTCGCCCCAGAAGTTGCTCATGTACACCTTGCCGTCGGCCACCGTCGGGCTGCCCTCGAACTTCGCCTTGCTGCCGAGGTCGCCCTGCCAGATGAGCTTGCCGGTCTTCGCTTCGACACAGCTCAGGCTGCGGCGGTCGCTGTCGAGCACGTAAAACTTGCCGTCGTGATAGGCCGGGGTGGAGACGTCGCTGCTGGCGTCCTTGGGAT
>JAEYYS010000149.1 GCA_023428335.1 Verrucomicrobiota bacterium
GCGATGGGTGGTGACACCACAGCGCTGACAGGCTTGGCGGAACTGGAGCGGGTGGAGGACGCCGGAGTGGCGGAGGAGATCCTGGAGCAACGGCGTGCGGAGCGTGGCCTGCGCACGCCGCGGCAGAGGAAGCGCGAGGTGCTGGAGCGGCATCGGGCGCTGCTGTATGGTCGCGGCGAAGAGCGTGGTGTGGGGAAAGACGGCCGAGCCCTGCGAGCGGGCTTCAGTCGTGAGGAAGCGCAGCAGGTGGTGGCGGAGGGCGGGCGGCTGCCGGGGAGCGTGTACCTGCGCTGTCGGGTGAGGTATTTCACCGAGGGGGCGGTGATTGGCAGTCGGTCCTACGTCAACGAGGTGTTTGGGGCGCTGCGGGAGCGGTTTGGCGCCACCCGCAAGACGGGGGCACGACTGCTGCGGGGCCTGGCACGCGAGGAGCGGCTCTACGCGCTGCGTGATGTGAAAGCCGGTGTGCTGGGGTGAGAAGATGTGGTTAGGTCGGTGGCATCTCCCAAGGAAGACGAGCAGGGTTTTCGCCAGTAGGCCTCACGGTCGAAAGGAAAGGCTTGGGGAGTCAGCAGCCAGCGAGTCCGGTGCCATGCCGCAGCTGGCATAGCCGATGGCCCGGCTCAGCGAATCACCATCGCCGCGGACTCGCCAACGCGCGCATAGACTTCGCGGCCTTGGGCACCGTGCTCGAGCAGGTCATCGGCAAAGCGCACGCGCCCGCGCTCAAAGAGGGTGATGCAGCAGGAGCCGCCAAAGCGGAAGTAGCCTTTTTCGTCGCCCTTGGCCACCGCCGCACCGGGTGATGCCGTGTGCACGACACCCCCCACGCAGGTGGCGCCGATCTCCAGCAGCAGCACGCGCCCCAGAAGCGGGCTGTCGAGCAGGGTCACCCAGCGCAGGTTTTCCCAGAGGATCGATGGTCGGCGCAGCAGGGCGATCGGGCTGACGGAATAAAGCGGGCCGTTGATCTGCCTTGGCGTGTCCGGCGTGCCGGCGCAGGGAAAGTGGAAGCGGTGGTAATCGACCGGGCACAGTCGCGAGATCAGCGCGGCACCACCGGCAAAGTCGAGCGCCAGACCGGCGTCGCCGAGCAGGGCGGGCAGATCAAAGCGCACGCCCTTGACCCAGAAGTCGCTGCAGGCGGCGAGGTCGGGGATGGCCAGATGACGACCGTCGGCCGGGAACACCACCGTGTCATCACCGGCGGCGATGGGTCGCGCGCCAGGCTTGAGCTTGCGGTAGAAGAAGTCGTTGAAGGTCCGGTAGCTCTCGACGGGTTCGGCGAACTCGTCGGCATCGACCCCAAACTTCTCCAGGAAGGGCCCGATCTTGGCGCGGCTGGACGGTTGATCCATGCGCCAGCCGTAGAAGCGCGAAAACAGCCGGCGCTTGACCAAGGCGTGCAGGGCAAGTCGGCCGGCCGGATTTTCATAGACAAAGCGCAGCGGTCCCTCGCCATAGACCGACTCGGTCTCGAGGCGCTGGGTTTGGCGGCTGTAAAACTGGATCGGGTCGGCCATGGAGTGCAGTCTGGCGCGGCGACGGCGCGACTCAAGGCAAACGCCGCAAGGCTTGCAAGAAGCGGCACCCGCGCCTCTTTCCCTCCTCCACTCTTGACGACCATGACCGACCGCCGCGCCTTCCTGAAACATGCCGCCCTTGCCAGTGGCAGCCTGCTGCTTGCCGACACCCCCGCCCCTGCCGCCACGGCGACCCAGCGCAGGAACAAGCTCTGCTTCTTCACCAAGCACCTGCAGGGGCTCTCCTATGGCGACATCGCCAGTCTCGCCGCCGAGATGGGTGTCGACGGCATCGAGGCGCCGATCCGGCCCAAGGGGCACATCGAGCCCGAGCAGGTGCCGGACGAGCTGCCCAAGTTTGTCGAGGCGCTGAAACAGCAGGGCTTGGAGATCACCCTCATGACCTCCGGCATCAACCAGGTCAGCGCCGAGCAGCACACCGAAAAGGTTCTGCGCACCGCCGCCGCCCTCGGCATCAAGCGCTTCCGCATGAACTACTACAAGTACGACCTCAAGCAGCCCATCTGGGAGCAACTGCAGGCCGTGCGTCCGCTGGTGCATGATCTCGTCCAGCTCTGCGATGAGTTGGGCATCCAGCCGGTGTTCCAGAACCACTCCGGCAAGGACTATTTTGGAGCGACGATCTGGGACATGTACTCGATCATTCGCGAGTATCGCCCCGAGCAGATCGGTTTCTGCTTCGACATCCTGCATGCCACCGTCGAGGGCGGCCTGGCTTGGCCGCTGCATGCGGCACTCACCGCCGACCACTGGGGCGCGGTGTACTTCAAGGACTTCCAGTGGCAGGGGCGCAAGAGTGTGACCTGTCCGATCGGCCAGGGGCAGATCAATCCCGACTTCGCTAAGCTCCTGCGCGACCGCGCCTACGCCGGTCCCATCTCCCTGCACCTTGAGTACCTCAAGGGCGACCCCAAGGATCCCGCCGTTCTGAAAGAGTTCCGCGCCGCCCACCTGCGCGACGTCAAGGTGCTCGCGGAGTGGATGCAGTGGGGGTGAGTCACCCGCCCAGCAAACTCTCGGTCTGCGCGAGCACGTCGGGGAAGGGGACGTGTTCCAGCAGGCCGAAGTGGTCGTTGCGGGTGAGGCGGGCGCGGGTGGTGGCGGGACTGGTGAGGCCGCAGAGGAAGCGGGCGAGCGCCCGTGGGGCGCGCAGGGCGGCGTGACGTTCGTCGATCAGTTCGCGAATGGCGGCGACGTCGTCGGTGGTGATGGCCGGGGGTGACGAGGCGGGTATGTGGCGTGGTTCGGCACTGGCCGTGCCGGTGGTGTGCTCCGTGCAGCTCGTGCATTGACCGCAGTCGGCACTCAGCTCCTCGCCGAAGTAGCGCAGCAGACGGCGCACCAGGCAGCCGCGTTCGGCGGCGAAGTCGAGCACCTCGCCGAGGCGTTCGACATCGCGTCGCTCGCGTTCGCGAAACAGGCTTTCCAAGCGTTCGGCGAGTTCGGCCGGTGCGCGTGAGGCGGTGTCGGTGCAGAGGCGGAACTTCTGCCGGCTGCCGCTCGGTTTCAGCTCGATCTCACCGGCCTCCTGCAGCCAGGTCAGGGCGCTGAGCACGCGCTCGCGCGGTTCATCGAGTTCGGCGGCAACCTCGTCGGCGTTGAGGCTGGTCCAGACGCGCCCCTTTTTGCCGCAGGCGAACAGTCGCTGCAGAAACGCCTGGCGCTCGGGCTTGTGGCCGGTGAGCACGCGTTCCACCGGCTGCAGCAGGCGATATTGATAGCCGGCATAAAAGCTGCCGAGCGGACGCAGCACGCCGTCGAGCTCGAGGTTGGTCAGCACCGTTTCAATCACCAGCGGCCGGATGTCGGTGGCCTGCGACAGCTCGTAGAGGGAGAAGTCGAATTCCTCGCCCTGGCGCAGCAGGTGGTCGAGCAGTTGGCGCAGCGCCTGCGGCGTCGGGGTGTCGCCATAGGTGAAGTTTTCCAGGACGATGCGGTCGTCGGCGCAGGCGAGCAGTTCGCAGACCGAGGGCAGGCCGTCGCGGCCGGCGCGTCCGGTCTCCTGCTGGTAGTTCTCCAGGGTCTTCGGCAGGTTGTAGTGATAGACCGCGCGGATGTCGGCCTTGTCGATGCCCATGCCGAAGGCAATGGT
>JAEYYS010000238.1 GCA_023428335.1 Verrucomicrobiota bacterium
CTGCTCGACAAGGCCGAGGCCGAGGCCGATCCCCTGCACGCCGGCAACCTGCGCGAGCTGCGCCGCCAGTACGAGCGCGCCGTGCGCCTGCCGCAGCGCCTGGTTCAGGAGGAGAGCACGATCTGCGCCCACGCCAAGGCCGCCTGGACCGAGGCACGCCGCCAGTCCGACTTCAGCGGCTTCGCCCCGCACCTGCAGGCCCTGGTCGATCTGGCCCGGCGCAAGGCTGAGCTCTGGGGCTATGCCGATGAACCCTACGACGCCCTGCTGGAAACCTATGAACGCGGTGCCCGCACCCTCGAAATCGCGGAACTCTTCGACCGCCTGCGCCCGGAACTGGCCGGCATCGCCCGTGAGGCGGTGGCGCGCAGCGCCCGGCGCAAGACCGACCTGCTGCGCGGTCGCTACCCGGTGGCCAGGCAGCAGCAGCTCAATGCCGAAATCGCTGCCAGCATCGGTTTCGACCTGAACTGCGGCCGCATCGACACCACCGCCCATCCCTTCTGCACCACCCTCGGCCCGCGCGACGTGCGCCTGACCACCCGCTACGACGAAAGCGACTTCACCTCCTCCTTGTTCGGCGTGCTGCACGAGGCCGGCCACGGCCTCTACGAGCAGGGGCTGCCGGTCGACGACTTCGGCCTGCCCTCCGGCACCTCCTGCTCGCTCGGCATCCATGAATCGCAGAGCCGGCTCTGGGAGAATCACGTCGGCCGCTCGCGGCCCTTCTGGGAAAAGTGGCTGCCGCGCGCCAAGGAGCTGTTCCCGCACCTGAAGAAGATCCGTCTCGACGACTTCCTGCGCCACCTGCACCGTGCCCGCTACTCCTTCATCCGCGTCGAGGCCGACGAGGCCACGTACGACCTGCACATCCTGCTGCGCTTCGAGATCGAGCGACGCCTCATCCGCGGCGAACTGCCGGTGACCCAAGTGCCGGAGGCGTGGAACGAGGCCTTCCGCGAGCTGTTTGGCCTGACCCCGCCCGACGCCGCGCGCGGCTGCCTGCAGGACATCCACTGGAGCATGGGCGGCCTCGGCTACTTTGCCACCTACACCCTCGGCAACCTCAACGCCGCCCAGCTCTTCGCCACTGCCCGCAAGCAGCGCAAGATCGCCGCCGGTCTGGAGCGCGCCGACTACGCCCCACTGCTCGCCTGGCTGCGCCAAAAGGTCCACGCCCAGGGCGGTGCCGCCCTGCCCGGCGAAATCATGGAACAGGCCACCGGCAAGCCCACCGAGGCGAGCTGGCATCTGAAGCACCTGCGTGCCCGCTTTTTGTCGGACCCAAAAAATTCCTGAAACTGCCGCACGGGCTCCGCGTTAAAGGCGCATCGCACAGGGCTGGCCCCCGCCAAAACCCGGCGCTTTCAAACCAACATACCCAGACACCATGAAAGTCATCGCATCCCTCCTCACCCTCGCCGTCTTCGCCGGCTTCACCGTCGACGCCTCCGCGCAGGAAAAGAAGAAGGCCGATCCGGCCAAGATCTTCGCCCGCAAGGACGCCAACGGCGACGGCAAGCTGAGCAAGGAAGAGTTCACCAAGGGCGCCAAGGACGCCGCCATGGCCGAAAAAGCCTTCGGCAACAAGGACAAGGACAAGGACGGCAGCCTCAGCAAGGAGGAGTTCGCCGCCGCCCCCGCCAAGAAAAAGAAGAAGGACGGCAGCAAGTAATCCTTTGGGGATCGAATCCCAGAGCACCGCACCCGCCCCGCGCGAGTGCGGTGTTTTTTTTGTCGGCCCGTCTGCCACCACGGCGTCAGCCGCCGCAGACCGCTGTGAGAAAGGCGGGTGACCGACGTTGAAAGCCCGTCGCCCCAAGCTGCGAAATACTCCTTCCATGCGTCCGTCGCCCGCCCTGCTCTGCGCTGCCCTGCTCGCCCCCGCCCCCCTGCCGGCGGCGGTCGATTACCTAACCCAGGTGAAACCGCTGCTGCAGACGCACTGCGTGAAATGCCACGGCGCCAGCACCCAAAAGGCCGGCCTGCGCCTCGACACCGCCGCAGCGGCCCGCAAGGGCGGCGGCCGCGGCAGCGCCCTCGCTCCCGGTCAGCCCGAGGCCAGCCTGCTCCTGCAGGTGGTCGCCGGCAGCCACGACGAAATCCCGCAGATGCCCTACAAGCGCGGGCCGCTCGACTCCGCCCAGATCGAACTGCTGCGCCTGTGGGTGCAGGAAGGGGCGGTCGCTCCCACCGAGGAAAAACCCAGCGACGACCGCCACTGGGCCTACCTCGCTCCCGTGCGCGCACCCTTGCCGCAGCTCAACGGCGCCGCACATCCGATCGATGCCTTCATCCTCGATCGCCTGACCAAGGCTGGATTGAAACCTTCGCCGCCGGCCGCGCCGGAAACCCACCTGCGCCGCCTCGCCCTCGACCTCACCGGCCTGCCGCCCACCCCGGCGGAAATCGACCGCTTTCTCGCCACGGGCGACGAAGCCGCCGAAGTTGAGCGCCTTCTCGGCAGTGCCGCCTATGGCGAACGCTGGGGCCGCTGGTGGCTCGACCAGGCCCGCTACGCCGACAGCAACGGCTACAGCATCGACGCCCCGCGCAGCATCTGGCCCTACCGCGACTGGGTCATCCGCGCCTTCAATGCCGACCAGCCCTTTGATCAGTTCACCATCGAACAACTCGCCGGCGACCTGCTGCCCGGTGCCACGAAGGAGCAGCTCATCGCCACCGGTTTTCATCGCAACACCCAGATCAATCAGGAGGGTGGCATCGACAAGGAACAGTTCCGCATCGAGAGTGTTTTCGACCGGGTCGCCACCACCGGCACCGTCTGGCTCGGCCTGACCATCGCCTGTGCCCAGTGCCACGACCACAAGTTCGACGCCCTCAGCCAACGCGAGTTCTACGAGCTGTTCGCCTTCTTCAACAATCAGGACGAACCCACGCTGGCCGTGCCCGATCCCGGCCAGGATCCGGACCGGTTGCGCGCCGACTTGAAGCAGGTGCTCGACCGCATTGATGCCCATGTCGGTGGCCGCCTCAAGGAACTTGCCGCCTGGGAGGCCGGCCTCAACCCGACGGCGCGCAAGACCCTGCCGAACGCCGCCGCCCGCATCCTTGCCAAACCCGCCGGCCAGCGCAGCGCCACCGACCGGCGCACGCTGTTCAAGGCCATGACCGGCACGGGTGATCCGGTTTTCAATCCGCTGCACGACCGACAGTTGCAGTTGGAAAACGCCCTCGCCAAGGGCCCCACCACCCTCGTGCTCAAGGAACGCAGCGAACCGCGCCGGACCACGGTCTTCACCAAGGGCGACTTCACCCGCCCGGCCGAGGAAGTCCAGCCGGCGCCCCCCGCCGTGCTGCCACGCCTTGAGGCGGCGAAACCGAACCGACTCGATCTCGCCCGCTGGCTCGTGCGCCGCGACAACCCGCTCACCGCCCGCGTCATCGTCAACCGCGTCTGGCAGCAGTACTTCGGTCGCGGTCTGGTCGAGACGGAGAACGACTTCGGCACCATGGGCAGCCTGCCCACCCATCCGGAACTGCTCGACTGGCTGGCGGTCGAGTTCATGGAGAAGGGCTGGAGCCTCAAGCACCTGCACCGCCTCATCGTCACCAGCGCCACCTATCAACAGTCGAGCACGATCACACCCGCCGCGCGGGCCGCTGCGGCTCAGGCCGATCCCGACAACCGCCTGCTTTGGCGACAGAACCGCCTGCGCCTCGATGCCGAGATCGTCCGCGATGTCGGTCTCGCCGCCAGCGGCCTGCTCGCGCCCAAGCTCGGCGGTCCGCCGGTCTATCCGCCCATTCCCGAAGGCGTCATGTCGCTCGGCCAGGTCAAGCGCGCCTGGCCGGTCAGTGTTGGCGAGGACCGCTACCGCCGTGGCCTGTACACCTTCGTCTTCCGCGCCACGCCGCCCCCCGGCCTGAGCGTGTTCGACGCGCCCGATGGCTTCAGCTCCTGCACCCGCCGCCTGCGCAGCAACACGCCCCTGCAGGCCCTGACCCTGCTCAACGATGCCGCCTTCGTCGAGTTCGCCCAGGCCCTGGAACAGATCATCCGCCAAGACGGACTCGACACCGCCTTCCGCCGCTGCACCGCCCGCCGGCCCAGCGCCGAGGAAAGGGCCACGCTGGCGCAGTTGACGCCGTTTGAGGCGGCACGCGTGCTGCTCAACCTGGACGAGACGATCACAAGGGAGTGAGCGGCTGGATCAGTCCTATAGGTCGCATACGTCCTATAAGGCCTATCCCCTCACGCCAGCAACTGCTCCACGATCTTCGCCCCCTGGTTGTCGGTCAGCGAGGCGGCCAGGCCGTTGCGCTTGTAGGTCAGGCGCGTGTGATCCAAACCAAAGGTCTTCAGCAGGGTCGCATGCCAGTCGAAGTGGCGCACCTCGTCGATGACGGCCTTGTGGCTCCATTCATCGGTCTCGCCATGCACGTAGCCGCGCTTGAAGCCGCCACCGGCCACCCACATGCTGAAGCCGTAGGTGTTGTGGTCGCGACCCCATTTCTCCTGGCCGGCATCGTTCTGCAGCAC
Organism: Verrucomicrobiota bacterium; assembly: GCA_023428335.1. Taxonomy (GTDB): domain Bacteria; phylum Verrucomicrobiota; class Verrucomicrobiia; order Verrucomicrobiales; family Verrucomicrobiaceae; genus Prosthecobacter. The sequence goes on from JAEYYS010000238.1 coordinate 4,505, forward strand.
CGGCAGGCGCCCCATCTCACCGCCCCAGTGGACGACCGTGCTGTCGAGCAAACCGCGCTGCTTCAAATCGAGAATCAGGGCCGCGCTCGGCTGATCGGTGGCCGCGCAGTTCTTCGGCAGGCTGCTGAGCAGCGAGCTGTGCTGGTCCCAGGACTGACCGGAGTTCAGCACCTGCACGTAACGCACGCCGCGCTCGACCAGGCGACGCGCAATGATGCAGCGGGTCGCGTAATCGCGGGTGATCGGGTTGTCGACCCCGTAGAGTTTCTTGATCGACTCCGGTTCGTTGGAGATGTCGAGCGCCTCCTTGGCGGCGCCCTGCATCTTGGCGGCGAGTTCGTAGCTGGAAATGCGCGCCTGCAGGTCGAGTTCGCCCGGATGTTCCGTCAGGTGCGCCTCGTTGAAGGCCTTGAGCAGGTCGAGCTGGCGCGCCTGCGCCCGGCCGGCCAGCGAGGGCGGCGGATCGAGGTTGAGGATGCGCGGCTCGGTGGCGCGCACCAGCGTGCCTTGGAACAGTGCCGGCAGCCAGCCGTTCGTGTAGTGCTCGCCCTGGAAGGTCGGCAGGCCGTTCGGGTGCGACAGCACCATGTAGGCCGGCAGTTCATCGGTCTCACTGCCAAGGCCGTAGGTCAGCCAGGAACCGAGGGCCGGACGGCCGGCGGTGATGCGACCCGCGTTCATCGCGTACAGGCCCTGGGCATGGTTGTTGACGCCCGAACTCATCGAACGAATCAGGGTGATCTCGTCGACCACCTTCGCCAGGTTCGGCAGCAGCTCGCTCAGTTCCATGCCGCACTGGCCGTGCTTCTGGAATTTCCAGGGCGATCCAAACACCTTCGACGAGGCCTGGGCGAGGTTGTCGTACTTGATCTCACCCGGGAACTTTTGGCCGTGATACTTGGTCAGCATCGGCTTCGGATCGAACAGATCCATCTGCGAAGGACCGCCCATCATGAACAGCGAGATCATCGCCTTGGCCTTGCCGTCGAAATGCGGCTTCTTCGGCGTCACATCGTAGCGTTCCCCGCCCTGGGTGAGCGGCTTGACCGGCGCGGCCAGCAGACCATCACGCTGAAGCAGCGTGGCCAGGGCCAGACCGCCAAGGCCGAAGCCGTTGGCGTGCAGGAAGTGTCGACGAGAACAAAGCGGGGCGCGGAACATGGGGTAAAAGAACCTACGCCGCCGGCCGCCCGATTCTCGCAGCTCAGCGCGGGTCGTTGAGCCGGCCCAGGAAGAGGCAAACGCCGGTCCTGGCATGCTGCAGGGCAAACAGGAAGGGGCGATCCGCCCGCACCTCGACCGGCTTCTCCGGCTCGGGCATGATGGCGGTGGCCCGCATCATCGCCACCGCGGTCGCGGCGGCCGCCTCGGCGCCGCGTTCATCGACGGCCAGGAAGGTCTTGTGGAAGACCTTGGAGATGTACAAGTAGTCGTCCGGTCGACGCGGCGCCATGGCATCGAAGTTGGCGCTGCCCTTCGGCAGATCGAAGGCCTGCTTCAGCCCCAGCCCCTGCAGCACCTCGGCCAGGTCCAGGGTCGGCGGCTCCAGCTTGAACTTCGGCAGAAACAACGCCACGTCGCGTCGCTCCATCCGCGCGCAGGCAGCCAGCGTTTCCGGCGTCAGCGACGCCTCCACGGCCGCCAGACCGTCGCGCTCTTTTGGCACGATCAGCAGCAGGTGCATGTCGCCCCCGACAAACGGCACCGACACCGCATCACACCCCTGGCCGGACAGATGCCCCAGGCGGTCGCGACGCCGCATCGTCGGCACGGCGACCGATTTGCCTCCGGCGAGGTGGAAGGGTAAATCGGCCGTGGCCGACTCGCTAAACTCCTCCGCCCAGGCGGCCTTGAAGTGCAGAGCATTGACCAGCACCAGCCGGGTATCCTTGGTGAGGCCGTTGGCCGGGATCAAGTCGCGGATGCGCTCGCGCGTCTGTTGCTCGACCCAGGCGTTGATCCGCCGCACCGCCTGCGGCGCCTCGCGGATGAAATCGAGCGTCTCCAGCGGCGCGCCGAAGTCGCGCTTCACCTGCTTCAGGAAGTCCGATCGGAACGCATAGTCCTCCTGGCCGTACAGCCGGTTGGCCACCGACCACTGCAGCGGCTCGGTCGGTCCGCCGTGCTCCTTGCTCTGCTTTACGAGCTTTTCTGACGCCTGCCGGGTCGACTCCAGCTCCGCCGCCAACCGGGCCAGGGCCGGGCCGATGTCGGTGTCACCGTAGTGCAGCACCCGCGCCATCTCCTGTCGCGTCGCCCCCGAGGCCCCGAGATAGGTCATCGCCAGCGCACTCTGGATCGAGTAGGGCGACACACACACATTGCCCGGCACCGCCCGCAACTGCCGCTGCAGATCCAACCCCAGTGCATTCACCGCCGTCACCGCCGGATCCGCCGCCTGCACCGTCATCACGGTTCCCACGGCCAGGGTGGAAAGAAGACGTGTCATGGGCATATGTGGGGGGAGTGGCTGCGGATTGAGCCGCACCGGAGCGCGAGCATGGCGCAGCCTGCAGCCGCTGCATCCGACCGGCCTATTCGATGTAGAGGAACCGGTTCGACGAGCAGAGGATCTGGCAGAGGCTGGCGAGGGCTTCGCGGGGGGGATTGGGGGCCGGGGCGCCCTTGGCGGGCGGGGTGGTGCGGTGGTAGTCGGTGAGTTGGCGGGTCTGTTCCTCCAGATAGGCCTGGCTTTGCGCGAGGTCATCAGCGCTGGGGGGCTTGCCGAAGAGCAGGCTCCAGGCGCGCTGCAACTGGGCCGGCACGTTGCCGGGACGCTCTTTTTCGAGTCGCTCGGCAAGGCGTTTGGCGCTATCGAGGATGAAGGTGTCGTTCATCAGCAGGAGCGACTGCGGGGCGACCGTGGTCTGGGAGCGCATCTCGCAGTTGGGCACCATGCTGGGGGCGTCGAAGGTATCGAGCACCGTCACCGGCCGGGTGCGACGCACCTGGACGTAGATGGAGCGACGGAAGTCGGCGGCGCCACCGGGCTCGACCTTGTGGGTGGTGATGGTGCCC
>JAEYYS010000248.1 GCA_023428335.1 Verrucomicrobiota bacterium
GCTCAAGGGCTGGCTGCCGGTCTGGCTGGCGTCGAGTCTGTGGCTCAGCGAGTTGAATCCCACCCTGCAGTCGGCCGGCGCGGTTTTGGCCGGGCTGGGGGCGGTGCTCGGCCACATGTACACCTTCTGGCTCGGCTTCAAGGGCGGCAAGGGCGTGGCCACCACGGCCGGTGTGCTGCTCGGCGTGCACTGGCTGGCGATGATCGGCGGCCTGGGGCTCTGGTTGATCACCTTCTTTGCCACCCGCTACGTTTCGCTGGCCTCGATGGTGGCCGGCATCGGGGTGGCGGGCACGATGTACGTCGAGATGTCGCGCACCCGCGTCTGGGACCCGGTGATGCTCGGCTTCGGCCTCCTGGTGATGGTCCTGGTCATCGTCCGCCACCGCGCGAACATCGGTCGCCTCTTGAACGGCACCGAACCGCAGGCCGGTCGGAAAAAGCCGGAGTGACTCAGTCGGCCGGCGCAGCCGGAGCTGCCGCCGTCGCAGCCTGGTGACGGGCGAGGAATTCCTCGGCCAGGGCCTTGTAGGCCTGGGCGCCGCGACCGGCGGGATCGTATTCCACGATGGCCTTGCCGAAGCTGGGGGCCTCGCCGAGGCGGACGGTGCGCGGGATGAGGGTGTTGTAGATGATGTCGGCGAAGTAGGTGCGCACGTCGTTGACGACCTGGTTGGCCAGGTTGGCGCGCTGGTCGAACATGGTCATGACGATGCCCTCCAGGCGCAGGTCCGGGTTGGCACCGCAGTCGCGGATCTGCTGGACGAGCTGGACGATGCTCGACAGGCCTTCCAGGCCGAAGTACTCGCACTGGATCGGCACCAGCATCTCGTCGGCCGCGGCCAGGGCCGAGGTCATGAGCACGCCGAGGGAAGGGGGGCAGTCGAGGAAGACGTAGTCGAAGCTGTCGTTTTCGCGGAAACGCTGCAGCACGTCGCGCAGCCGGGTCAGGTGGTTGCCGCGCTGGGCCAGTTCGATTTCGCAGCCGGCCAGTTCCTGGTGCGAGCGGATCAGCCACAGGTTCGGGCGGGCGGGGGTGACCACCGCGGCGGGGTCGGTGTCGGCCACCAGGGCGGAGTACAGGCTGGCGCCCTCCTCACGCTCCAGGCCGAGGCCGCTGGTGGCGTTGCCCTGCGAGTCGAGGTCGATCAGCAGAACGCGCTGGCCCAGGGCGGCGAGGCAGGCCGAGAGGTTGATGGAGGTGGTGGTTTTACCCACACCGCCTTTCTGGTTGGTGATGGCGACGATCCGCATATGCTGGCTTGACGGCCGACTGTGTACGTTAACGGTGGGCCGCGCCACAGAAAATGGACATCACGGAGAAATGGTTGGGGGAAATCGGCGGCTGGGCGGCGATGAAGGCGGCGCGCGGTCTCGTGACGGCGGGGCAGGTGAGCCTGCAGTCGAACGAGCCCGGGTTGATCCGCGGACTCGCCGGCACCGGTCGCCTGCGCCATGCCTGCGGCCTGCGCATTCGCGGCCGCACGGACGTCGACAACCTCTGCACCTGCCCGGTCGGCCGCCGCGGCCAGATCTGTGAGCACTCGCTGGCCGCCGCCCTGCTGTCGCTGCAGCCAGCCGGGGCGACCGCGCCCCGGCCGGGAGCCGCCCTGACCTCCCTCGCACCGCGGGTCGCCGAGGCCGCGCCGGTCACGGCCAAACGGGTGGCGGGACGTTATGAGGTCTTTCTGCCGCCGGCAGCGCTGGCGGGCGGCGCTGCGACCGCCCTGTCGGTCTACATCAAGTTTCAGCCGGGCGGCGAACCCGAGACCTCCCGGTTGGCGGCCTGGCTGGCCGGGCAGGGGGTGGAGGCGGCCAGTGCGCCACTGTCGCTGCGTGGCGCCGATCTCGAGAGTTTTCTGGAGGCCCTGGCCGGGCACCCGCGGGTGGTCTGTGGCAAACCCTCCGGCGGGGGAGAATCCTGGCGGGTGGCGGAGCTGCCGGTGCGCCTGCCCCTGCGGGTGACGGCCACCGGCGAGACCGTCAGCTTCCGACTGCAGGTCGATTCGGTGCGTCCGCTGCAAGCGAACCAGCCCACCGGCTGGTGGCTCTGTCATGTAACGCATCAACTGTTTCGTCTGGCGCCGATCCCGGAAGTTTTGCGGTCTTGGTTCACCGCCCTGCTGCAGGCTCCCCAGCAGCGACCCCTGCGCTGGCTGGCCGAACAGGCGGCCCAGTTGGACGAAGCGTTTCATTGGCAACGCGAGGGCGATCTGCTTGCGGCCTTTCATGTAACGAATATTGCGTTTCGTGTTTCTGCTCAGCTGGAGGGCTCGTTGCAGCAGGTCGAGCTGCGCCTGTGGGCCGAGCATCAGGGCGAGCGTTGGGAACTGGGTGTGGAGAACGGCGATCTACAATCCAAGTTTCCGATTCAAGATCAAAACTCAAAGAGCACCTTTTACGTCAGAAACATAAAAGAAGAAGCGCGGGTTTTGGCGCAGTTGCAGGCGCTGGGATTTGTCGCAGGACCGAGTCGACTGGGTTCCTGCTGGCGTTTGAGTGGCGCGGAACGGGTTCTGGAATTCATCGCCAGCGACCTGCCGCGACTGCGTCGCTCCTGGCAGATCGAGGAGGGCCAGGGCTGGCGTGCGGCCACTCGAAGCTTGGTTGTTGTAACGCCGGAGTTACGACCAAGAGCGCAGCAACCGGGTGGTGATTGGCTGGCCATGGAGTTCGCTTATCGCGCTCCCGACGGTTTCCAACTGCCGCGAACGGAGGTGCTGCGACTCATGCGCTCGGGTCGCAAAGTCCTGCCCGGCAAGGCGGGGCAGCGTTATCTTCTCGATACATCGGCAATCAGCGCCTTTGAAGATTCCTTGCAGGACGTGTCGGTGGAACTGACCGCCGATGGCCTGCGCGTGCCCAGTCTGCACGCGGCCTACCTGGTGGGCGACTCGGCATCGGAAGTCACAAGAAGCACGGATTTAGTAACGATTCAATCGTTACTCAAACCCTTGCAGGCCAAGCTTCGTCCCTATCAGCTGGAGGGTGTGGCCTGGCTGCATGCGCTGACGCAGGCGGGTCGCGGTACGATCTTGGGCGACGACATGGGCTTGGGGAAGACTCTGCAGAGTATCGCTTTAATCGTTACTTTAAAGGCGCAAAATCCTGTCTTGGGGCCGGTCTTGATCGTCTGTCCGAAGTCGCTCACCGGCAACTGGAGTCAGGAGTTTGAGCGCTTTGCCCCGGACTTGAGGGTGGCGGTGTCGCAGGGACCGCAGCGACAGGCAGTGCTGGCGAAACGGGCGGAACTCGATGTGGTGCTGACGACCTATCAGCTGGCGATCAACGATCGCGACGCCCTGGCCGGCACCGACTGGGGTTTGATCGTGCTCGACGAGGCCAGCTTCATCCGTAATCCGGACACCGAGGCGGCCAAGGCCCTGCGCTCGCTGCGGGCGGGGGCGCGGGTGGCCCTGACGGGCACACCGGTGGAAAACTCGGTGCGCGATTTGTGGTCCATCTGCCACTTCGTGCAGCCCGGGTACCTCGGGAGCCGCGAGCATTTCCGCGAGCGTTTCGAGCAGCCGCTGGCGGCGGGGTTGGATCGGCCCGAGGCGCAGTCGGCGGCCGACCGCCTGAGGCGGCTGGTGCGACCGCTCTTCCTGCGGCGCACCAAGCGTGAGGTGCTGCGCGACCTGCCGGACAAGATCGAGCAGGTGCTCTGGTGCGAGCCGAGCCCGGTGCAGGCCGAGGTGTACCGTCGCCTGCTCGAGGAGGGCATGGAGGAGATCCGACTGGCGCGCCGGCGTGGCGGTCAGAACGGGGCGCGCATGACCCTGTTCACGGTGCTGCTGCGCCTGCGTCAGGCCTGCTGCGACCTGCGGCTCACCGGTTTGGCGAGCGAGCGACTGGCGGGTTTGGAAGCCGACGACCTCTCCGGCAAGTGGCCGGTGCTGGGCGAGCGGCTCGACGAAATCGCGTCGGCCGGTGGCAAGGTGCTGATTTTCAGTCAGTTCGTCCAGTACCTGCAGCTGGTGCGCGCGGAGCTGGAGCGGCGCGGCACGGCCTTTGCCTATCTGGACGGCTCCAGTCAGGATCGCGAGGCGCAGGTCCAGGCCTTCCAGACCGATCCCGAGAAGCGGGTTTTCCTGATCAGTCTGAAGGCCGGCGGTTATGGTTTGAACCTGACGGCGGCCGACCATGTCATCCTGCTGGATCCCTGGTGGAATCCGGCGGTCGAGGCGCAGGCGATCGACCGTGCCCACCGCATCGGCCAGGAGCGGGTGGTGACGGCGACCCGGCTGGCCCTGCGCGGCACGGTCGAGGAGCGGATTTTGGCCCTGCAGGCGAAGAAGCGCGGCCTGGTCGAGGCGGCGCTCGACGATCAGGCGCCCTTGATGCAGGGCCTGAAAGACGAAGACCTCGAGCAGTTGCTCGAGGTCTCGTGATCGGCGTGGCGCCGGCGTTGGGGGCCGGGCTCAGCGGAAGCTCTTGGCGAAGTCGTCGGCGCTGGCCTTGGCGACCACCTTGGTCTTCTGGAAGGTGCTGGTTTCGCCCTTCTCGATGAGCAGGCCCTCGTAGTCGGCGCTGCTCATCGGCAGTTCGATGGTCTTGTCCTGCCAGGTGCTGAGCAGGATGGCGTTGGCGAGTTCGACGCTGTGGATGCCCTGCTCGGCGGGGCTGAGCAGTTTTTCGCCCTTGAGGATGGCGTTGGTGAAGTTCTGCAGGATCTCCACGTGCTGGCCGCCGCTGGCCTCCACGGGGATTTCCATGCTCCAGCTTTCCGGCATGGCGAAGGCGGCCTCGGCCTCCATGCAGAACTTGCCCATCGGCTGGCGGTTGCGCTGGAAGTGGATCTTGGTGCCGTCGGTGACGGTGAGGCGACCATTTTCCGCGGCGATCTCCAGGCGGTTGGCGCCGGGGGCCTCACCGGTGGAGGTGACGAAGGTCGCGGTCGTGCCGTTTTCCCAAGCCATGTAGGCGGTGACATTGTCCTCGACCTCGACCTGGTGGTAGCGGCCGAACTGGCAGAAGCCGCGCACGCTCTGGGGCATGCCGAACATCCACTGGAACAGGTCGAGGTTGTGCGGGCACTGATTCATCAGCACGCCGCCGCCCTCGCCCTTCCAGGTGCCGCGCCAGCCGCCGGTGGCGTAGTAATAATTGGTGCGGAACCAGTTGGTGACCTCCCAGTGGATGCGGCGCACCTGGCCGAGTTCGCCGCTGTCGATCAGGTCCTTGACCTTCTTGAAGGTGGCATTCGTGCGCATGTTGAACATGGCGGCGAAGATCTTGCTCTTGTCGGTGTGGGCGGCGATGAGGCGCTCACAGTCGGCCTTGTGCACCGAGATCGGCTTTTCGACGAGCACATGCAGGCCGTGCTGAAGGGCCTCGATGCCGATGGTGGTGTGCGAGAAGTGGGGCGTGCAGATGAGGATGGCATCGATGCGGCCGGAGCGGATCATCTGGCTGACGTCGGTGAACGGGTGCTCGCCCTCGAGCAGTTCCGGCAGCGTGCCGACGCTTTCGCAGAGGGCGGTGACGCGCAGGCCGGGGACCTTGCCGGTACGGATGTTGTGGAGGTGGGCCTTGCCCATGTTGCCGAGGCCGACGATGCCGAGTCTGACGTTTTCCATAGTGGCGCGCAGGCTAGCGGGGTGGCGTGACTGGTCAACCCCCGAACTGTGCAAGCGCTTGCGTGTCGGGCGTGACCTGTGTAAGGGGCGGGCATGGCGGAACAAGGCACACTTTTGGTGACGGGCGGCGCGGGCTACATCGGTTCGCACACGGTGGCGCGGCTGCGCGCGGCGGGCGAAAAGGTCGTCGTGCTCGACAACCTGGTCTTCGGCCATCGCGAGGCCCTGCCGGACCCAGAGGTGGTTTTTGTCGAGGGCGACCTCGCCGATGCGGCCCTGGTCGACCGTCTGTTTGCCGAGCACCGCCCCGAGGCCGTGCTGCACTTCGCTGCTTACGCCTACGTCGGCGAATCGGTGATCGACCCGCTCAAGTACTACCGCAACAATCTGGCGGCGCCGCTGGTCCTGCTCGAGGCCATGCAGCGCCATGGCTGCCGGCGCTTCATCTTTTCCTCGACCTGCGCCACCTACGGCGATCCGGTGCGGGTGCCGATGGATGAAACGCATCCGCAGGCGCCGGTGAATCCCTATGGTGCCTCCAAGTGGATGCTGGAGCGCGTGCTGGCCGACTGCGGTCGCGCCTGGGATCTGCGCTCGGTCTGGCTGCGCTATTTCAATGCCAGCGGCTGCGATCCCGAGGGGCGGATCGGCGAGGATCATGATCCGGAGACCCATCTCATCCCGCGCATCCTGATGGCGGCCAAGGGCGAGATCGACAAGGTCACCGTTTTTGGCACCGATTACCCGACCCTGGACGGCACCTGCATCCGCGACTACATTCACGTCTGCGATCTGGCCTCGGCGCATGGCCGTGCGCTCGACTACCTGCGTGGCGGGGGTGCCACCACCGCGGTCAATCTGGGCACCGGTCGCGGTTTCTCCGTGCGCGAGATCCTGCAAACCGCCGAGCAGGTGACGGGTCGGAGCATCCCGGTGGAGTACGGGCCGCGCCGGGCCGGCGACCCCTCCGAGCTGATCTGCGATCCGACGCGGGCGCGCGAAGTGCTGGGCTGGGAAGCGGAATACAAGGAGCCGCGCAGCCACATCGACAGCGCCTGGCGCTGGATGACGGGGCCGCGCGGCGGTCGCTACTGACTCAGTGCATTTCCACCGCGCAGCTGCCGAGGCCGCCGCGGAAGTAGTTGAACTGCACGTTCTGGTGGTCGGCGAGCAGGGACATCGGCACCGAGGCATCGGCGAGGCGCTTGGAGATCATCAGCGCGGTCAGGCGCTGGCCGAGCGGGTTGTCGTGCATGCCGGCCTGCCAGATGCTGACCTTTTCGGCCATCCAAGTTTCCTTGGGGCCAACGGTGACCGCCATCTGCGGCACCATGGTGATGTTGCCACCGCCCGAGGTGCGGGCGTTTTGCGACAGGGTCACCGGGTGCAGTTCGACGATGCGGGTGCCGAGCTTGCGGTATTCGGCGGGCGGTGGCGGCTCGTTCTTCCACTTGCCGGTGCGCTTGAGCGGGTCGTTGAAGGCCCAGTGCTTGATGTCGCCCTGGCCGCCCTGCATGACGACGCAGCGGACGCCGGACTGCCAGCTTTTCACGTACTCGCTGACGTCGGCCTTGGGGAAGTGCAGCTGGCTGTCGGGCATGACCAGCTTCTTCTGGATGCGGTTGAAGCAGAGCTCGCGGTCGGCGCGCTCGAAGGACAGCGGGTGCTCCATCGACACCTCCTTCTTGGTTTCCGGATCATACCACTCGTCCATGCCCCAGAAGTGACCGTCCTTGATCGAGATGCCGAGGTCGTTGATCAGGCGGGCGACCAGCGGCAGTTGCTCGGTCGGGCCGATCGGGCCGCAGATGCCGGCCGGGTTGTCGGGCGTGGCCTGCTTCCAGGCGTGGATGTACTCCAGGGCCTCAGCCAGGTAAAAATCTTCGAGCGTGTCGTACATGACAACCTTGAAGCCGGGGCGGGAGAGCTGGCGCAGGTCGCGCTCGGTGAGGCGGGCGGCGTCGTTGATCAGCTCGGAGTCGAGCGTGGTGTAATCCCACCAGTCTGGGGCGATGTGGCTGAGTTTGCGGGGCATGGTGAGCGGGTGTTGAGGTTGGGTTCAGGGCCAGTGTGCGCGCGGCCGGCCGGTTTGCCAAGCGCGGATGCTGCGGAAAGTGCCGCAGGCGCCCGTCTTGACGGGTTTTCAAAGCCGGCCTAGGCTGAACTTCTCGGTCCGCCCGGCGGATTGAGTCCCCCACCGCATGAAGCTTTCCATCATTGGTTCCGGATACGTCGGCCTCACCACGGGCGCCTGTTTTGCCGAAGTCGGCCCCCACGTCGTCTGCGTCGACAACGACCCGCGCAAGATCGAAAAACTGCAGGCCGGCCAGATCCCGATCTACGAACCGGGCCTGGAGGCGCTGGTGAAAAAGAACGTCGCCGCCCGCCGGCTCAGCTTCACCACCCGCACCGAGGAGGGGGTTGACCATGGCGAGGTGCTGTTCATCGCCGTGCCCACCCCGCCGCAGCCCGATGGCAGCGTCGACCTCAGCTTCATGGAGAAGGTGGCACGCGAGATCGCCCAGTACCTCGACAGCTACCGCGTGGTCGTCGACAAGAGCACGGTGCCGGTGAAGACCGGCGAACGGGTCGCCCAGACGATCCGTCGCTACGCCAAGCCCGGCGTCGAGTTCGACGTCGTCAGCAACCCTGAATTCCTGCGCGAAGGCAGTGCCGTCGAGGATCTCATGAAGCCGGACCGCATCGTCATTGGCGGCAACAGCGACCGCGCCCTGGCGCTCATGCAGAAAATTTACGAGCCCTTCGTTGCTCCCGTGCTGGTGACCGACATCAACAGCGCCGAGTTGATCAAGCACGCGGCAAACAGCTTCCTCGCCCTGAAAATCAGCTACGCCAACGCCCTTGCCGAGATCTGCGAGGCTTCGGGCGCCGACGTGCTCAAGGTGGCCGAGGGCATTGGTGCCGATAAGCGCATCGGCCGCGGTTTCCTCAATGCCGGCCTCGGCTACGGCGGCTCCTGCTTCCCCAAGGACATCGCCGCCTTCATCGCCATCAGCGACCAGCTTGGCGTGCCCTTCCAACTGCTCAAGGAGGTGCAGCACATCAATGCCCGCCAGCTTGAGCGCTTCCTCGATGCCATGCGCGAGGCGCTGTGGGTGCTCAAGGACAAGAAGATCTGCGTCTGGGGTCTGACCTTCAAGCCCAATACCGACGACGTCCGCTCCTCGGTCGCCGTCGCCCTGGTCGAACGCCTGGTCGCCGAGGGCGCCCGCGTCACCGTCTACGACCCCAAGGGCATGGACAAGGCGCGCGAGCTGCCGGTGGCCGCCTCAATCGAATTCGCCACGAGTCCCCTGGAGGCCGCGCGCGGCGCCGAGGCCCTGGCCATTGCCACCGAGTGGACCGAATTCGCCGCGGTCGACCTCGCCACCCTGCGCGAGGCGATGCACACGCCGCTGATCTTCGACGGCCGCAACCTGCTCGACCCGGTCGCCGCCCGCGACTTCGGTTTCCAATACCGCGGCGTCGGTCGCGGCCTCGTCGAACCGCGCGGCTGATCGGTTTGAAACATTCCCCAATGGGGCGCCTCTGTGCGCCCTTGCCCTTCTTCTTTTGAGTCATCGCCCCTTCAATCTCCGTCGCCTCGTTCTCGACCTCTGCCTCGACTGGCAGGCCTCCGGTCGCTTCGCCGCCGACCTGCTCGACGAGCGGGTGCGGCGCGAAAATCTCTCGACCGCGAACGCGGCCTTCCTGCACGACATCGTCCTGACCCTGCTGCGCAATCTGACGCTGCTCGATCACTGGGCCGACCAGCTCACCGGCGGTCGCAAGCTCGATGCGCCGGCGCGCTGGGCCCTGCGCTCCGGCCTCTGCCAACTGCTCCTGCTCGGGGTGCCGGCGCATGCGGCGGTCAATGAAACCGTGGCTGCCGCCGGTCGCGCCGGCGCCCTGGTCAACGCCGTGCTGCGCCGCGCCGAACGCGAGCGCGAGGCCCTGCTCGCCCAGGTGGAAAGCCTGCCGCTGGCGGTGCGCTACTCGCATCCGGAGTGGCTGGTGCGACGCTGGATCAAGATCATGGGCAAGGACAAGGCGCAGGCGCTGTGCGAATGGAACCAGCGACCCGCGCCGGTCTTCGTCCGCCTCAACCGCCTGCATGAGGAGGCGGTCGACAAGCTGCCCGGCCTGCCGGGGCTGGTGCCGTGGGGCGAGGACGGGGATTTCTTTGAGTGCACCGAGGGCACACCGCGCGAGGCCCTGCGCCAGGGCTGGTGCTACGCTCAGGATCCAGCCACGGCGGTGGCGCCGCGCATGCTCGCGCCGCAGCCGGGTGAAACCGTGCTCGATGCCTGTGCCGCCCCCGGCGGCAAGACCGCTTTGCTCGCCGCCCTCATGGGGCGCGAGGGACGTCTCATCGCCTGCGATGTCGCCCCGGCACGGTTGACCCGCCTGCGCGACAACCTCACGCGCCTGCGCGCCCATCACGTCGAGATCCTTCGTCACGACCTCGCCAGCGAGGCGCCGCCGCCCTTTGCCGGCACACTTTTCGATCGCATCCTGCTCGACGTGCCCTGCTCGAACAGCGGCGTCATGCGTCGCCGCGTCGATGTGCGCTGGCGGTTGCGCGAGGAGGAGTTCGCCACGCTGGCGACCCTGCAGCGACGCATGGTTGAGGCCGCACTGCCCTGGCTTAAGCCGGGCGGCTCGCTCGTGTACAGCACCTGCAGCCTCGATCCCGAGGAGAATCAGGGGGTCGTCAAGGCGGTGCTGGCCGCGCATGCCGACCTGGAACTGCTCGAGAGCCGGCTGGTGTTCCCGCCCAAGGACGGCATGGACGGCGCCTACGCGGCACGCCTCGTGCGTCGCGCGGGGGCTTGAAGCGGCGGCTGGATCGACGCATCTTCACACCGATGCCCTCCGCCGAACCCGCTTCCGCCCAGCGTGCCGACAAGTGGTTGCACCATGTGCGCGTCTTCAAGACCCGCGCCCTCGCCACCCAGGCCTGTCAGAAGGGTCAGGTGACGCTCGGCGGTCAGTCGGTCAAGGCGGCGCGCGACCTGCGCGCCGGTGATGTGCTTGAGGTTGAGCGTGGCGACCTGCGGTTGCGGCTGCGCGTGCTGGCTTTGCCGGCGCAGCGGCTCGGGCCGCCGCGGGTGGCGGAGTTCTGCGAGAACCAAACGCCGGAGGAATGGATCCGCCGTGCCGCCGAACTGCGTCGCCAGCGCGAGTTGGAGACGCCGCGCGCTCATGAGGTCGTGGCACGACCCAACAAGCAGCAGTTGCGGCAGTTGCGCGAGTGGCGGGAGGCGAACGCCGGCGCCTGAGCGACGGTTTTGCAACGGGCCGCCCCAGGCTCAGGGTTCCACGCTTTCCGCCCGCAGCGGCAGCGGGCCGAAGCCCGCATTGGCTGACTTGCCGCGACCCGGCGACGGCGCCAGATACCAGGTGGCATCACCGGTCATGGTGGCGCCTTCGGGCGGTGCCGACTCAAGATAGAGCACGCCGGCGAGCGAGCCGCGGTTGGCGTAGAGCGGCTGGTAGAGCAGCAGTTGGCCCTGCGGGCCGACAAAGGTGCCGGTGGTGAAGTTGCTGCCATCGGCGAGGCGACCGGCACCCCAGGCACCGAGATTGGAGGAGACCTGGTAAAGGCCGGCACCCTGGACCTGCTCGGGGTCGTCCTGGAGCAGGGCAAAGGCATGGCGCCCCACAAGTGCCGCCGCCGCACCGGTGTCGAGCGAGCGTCGCCAGGCCTGCAGTTCGGCGCTTGCACCGCCGGGCGCGACCAGTTCGCCGGTCAGGGTGTCGGTCTCGGCGTCAAAGTTCAGGTGCAGGGTCAGCGGCGGCAGGCCGGCGCGGGCGGGCAGGGCGATCTCCGTTTGCAGGCCGCCGTCGGCGGTTTCGCTGAAGGCGCCGAGGATGGGGCGCAGGCCTTTGCCGTCGCGCAGGCTGCCACTGAAGGCGCCCGAGCCGGCGGGGGTCAGTTCCAGCACGGCGCCGAGATCGTCGTTGAAGGCGTGGCGTTCCACCAGGCCGTGGAAACTGCCGCCGACCAAGCGGGGTAGGGCAGGGCCATCGCCCCCGCGCGGACCGTGCCGGCCGGGACGGGAGGAGGGCGGGGCGACCAGGGTGACGGTGGCCGAAGCGAAGCCGTCGTGGCCATCGCTGATCGTGTAACTGAAGCGGGTGCCGTCGAAGCGCGGGTTGGCGCGGAACAGCAGTTGGTTGCCTTCGCGCCAGAGCTTGCCGTCGTTGGCCGGCCGCGGCTTGCGGAAGTCAACGAGTTCGAGGGCATCGCCATCGGGATCCGAGTCATTGGCGAGCAGGTCGAGCACCACCGTGCTGCCCGGGGCGACATGGAACACATCGTCGACCGCAACCGGCGGGCGGTTGGCGGTGTAGAAAAGCAGGTCCGCTCCGGTTGCCTCGCCGAGCGGACCGCCGGCGCGGACGCGGAAGTGGTACCAGGTGCGCGGCTGCAGGCCGGTCAACACGGCGCTGACATCGGCGCTGCCCTCGACGACGGCGGGTGTGGCATCGACGGTTTGGCCGTAGTCCGCAGTCAGGCCGTAGTCGAATGCCACGGTGCAGGTTTCGCTGCCGGTCTCGACGCGGCCCTGCAGGGTGGCGCCGAGCGAGGAGATGGCGCTGGCGTCGAGGCTTTGCACCACGGGCGGCTGCGGTGTCACGCCCTCGGCGCGCAGGGTGATGCGGGTGGGCGATTCGTCATCATCGCTGCCGGTCAGTTCCAGCGTCGCCGTCCACGGCCCGAGGTCCGGGGGCGTGAAGCCCACGGTGAGGGAGGTCACGGCGCCCGGCGCCAGCGTCGCAGGCGGAGCGGTGACCAGGCTGAACACGCCCGCACCGGTCAGCGTGGCGCTCAGGTCGGTGAGTTCGGCGGAACCGCTGTTGCGCACTTGCAAGACCGCCTGGCGCAGCCGGCCCGGTGCCGCCGGCAGCAGGCTGGCCTCGCCATCGACGGCGAGCTCGACACCGGCAAACAGCAGGTCGAGTTCGGCTTTTGGCACACCGCGCAGGATGGCGGTTTCGCCGGCATTGCTGCGCGCTTCCGCCGGGCCGTCGGCATTGAAGCTGCCGAGCAGGATGTCCTCGACGCCGTCGCCGTCGAGGTCACCCGCCGCCAGGGCACCGCCGGATGTCCACTGGTCGTTGGCGCTGGCGCCGTAGAGTGTCACCTCGGCGCCCGCGAGTCCGGCCAGCGCCAGATCACGCACGGCCGGCAGGCGGTGGCGACCGAAGATCAGGTAGGCCTCACCGCTGTTGCTGCGGCTCTCGCCCGGGCCATCGGCCAGCGGGGCGCCAAGCAGCAGATCGGCAAAGCCGTCGCCATTGAAGTCGCCCGCCACCAGGGAGCCGTTGATGCCGAGGTTGTCGCCGGTGCTGGCACCGAAGACGTGGACATCAGCGCCATCGGCGAGATCAACCGCCGCGACCGGCAGCGACCGGCCCAGCACGACGTAAACCTCGCCGGCACTGCTGCGGCTGTCGCCGGGACCATCGGCCAGCGGCGCCGCCAGGATGAGATCCTGTCGGCCATCGCGATCCACATCCGCCAGCAGCAGGCCGCCGCCCGAGGTCAGGCCGTCGCCGGCTCCGGCACCGTGGATGACGGTGTCGGCATCCGTGGCAAGATCAAGCCGAGCCGGCCAGACACTACGACCGAGCAGCAGGCAGGCTTCGCCGGCACCCGAGCGGCTTTCACCCGGGCCGTCGCCTCCGGCGGCACCCAGGATGAGGTCGGCGAGCCCGTCGCCATTGACATCGCCCACGATCAGCGCGCCGCCGGCGCTGAGCTGGTCGGAGGCGCTGGCACCGTCGATCGTCACGTCGGCTTCGGTGGCGAGGTCGAGCGTGGCGGGGAAGCTGGAGCGACCGAAGATCACCCCCACTTCACCGGCCCCACTGCGGCTTTCCGCCGGGCCGTCGCCTCCCGAGGCGCCGAGCACGAGGTCGGCAACACCGTCGCCATTGACATCGCCCGCCGCCATGGCGCCACTGCTGGTGAGCAGGTCGCTGGCACTGGCCCCATGAATCGTCAGATCGGCACCGCCAACACCCGAGAGGGCGAGGTCGAGCACGGCCGGCCAAGTGCCGCGACCGAACAGCACGCAGGCCTCGCCGGCTCCGGAGCGGCTTTCACCCGGGCCATCGCCGCCGAGGGCGCCCAGCACGAGATCCTGCAAGCCGTCGCCATTCAGGTCGGCGGTGAGCAGGCTGCCACTGCCGGTGAGCTGATCGATCGCATTGGCCCCGTACACCACCACGTCCGCGCCGCCGGCGGCGAGGTCGAGCTGGGCGGGGAAGCTGGCTTTGCCGAAGACAACGTAGGCCTCGCCGGCGAAGGAGCGTGCTTCGCCCGGACCGTCGGCTCCCGGGGCGCCGAGCACCAGATCCTGAAGGCCGTCGCCGTTCAGATCGGCCAGCAGCAGCGCGCCGCCGTTGCTGAGCTGGTCGCCGGCGCTGGCACCGAGGATGCTCAAATCCGGGGCCGTTCCGGCCGTGCCGGCCGCGTCGAGTGGGCCGCTGAAATTCGCCCGGCCGAACCAGACCTCCAGCACGCCGGCATCGGCGCGCACCGGACTGCCGACATCGGCCATGGCCGAGGCGACGATGAGATCGGCGCGGCCGTCGCCATTGAGGTCGCCGGTCCGCACAACCCGTCCCAGGCCGTCGTTGGTGAGTCGGCCGCTGGCGAGGCTGGTGACGGCGTTGGCGGCCGAGCCTGGGGACAGGGCAAGGTCGTAGGTCGATTCAAAGGCCGTGCCGATCACCGGCAGGAAGAGGGCGGAGCAGAGCAGGGAGCGCATGGCGGGAGCGGCGTTCGAAGGTGAATTATTATCAAATTTATGATAATAATGGATTTTATTTCGACGCAAGACAAATTCCTCGGGGTATGCAGTCGGCACACGGCCCTTGCTTCGCGGCGACCCGGGTTTAAAGAAGTCCTTCCATGTTTTCCGCCCTCACCGAGAAACTCGAAGACACCTTCCGCAAGCTGCGCGGCCTCGGCAAAATCAGCGAGGCCAACGTCGCCGACGCCCTGCGCGAGATCCGCCTGGCACTGCTGGAGGCGGACGTCGATTTCAAGGTGGCCAAGGACCTCATCGAGGCGGTCAAGACCCGCGCGCTCGGCGAAGAGGTGCTGCGCACGGTCTCGCCCGGCCAGCAGATCGTCAAAATCTTCCACGACGAACTTGTTACCCTGCTCGGTGGCGGCGCCCAGGAACTCGACCTGAGCCCGCCGCAGCGCATCCTGCTGGTGGGCCTCAACGGCGCCGGCAAGACCACCACCTCGGCCAAGCTCGCCGGCTGGCTGAAGAAGCAGGGCAAACGCCCGCTGCTGCTCGCCCTCGACCTCTACCGTCCGGCCGCCATCACCCAGCTGCAGGTGCTCGGTCAGCAGCTCGGGGTGCCGGTCTTCGCGCCGGCCGCCGGCGAAACCGATGTGGTCCGCGCCACCCGTGCCGCTCTCGCCTGGCTCGATCAGCAGGGCGGGGGCGTGGCGATCTTCGACACCGCCGGCCGTCAGGAGGTCGACGAGACCCTGCTCGCCGAACTGAAGTCGGTGCGCGACCTCGTGCAGCCGCGCGAAACCCTGCTGGTCGCCGATGCCGCCACCGGTCAGCAGGCCGTCAGCGTCGCCTCACGCTTCCATGAAACGGTGGGTCTGACCGGCCTGATCATGTCGAAGCTCGACGGCGACGCCCGCGGGGGTGCGCTGCTGTCGATGCGCCAGGTGACGGGTTGTCCGGTGAAATTCATCGGGGTCGGCGAGAAAACCGACCAGCTTGAGGTCTTCCACCCCGACCGCATGGCCCAGCGCATTCTCGGCATGGGCGACGTCGTCAGCCTGGTCGAGAAGGCCTCGCAGGAGATCGACGAGAAGGAGGCGATGAACATGATGCGCCGCCTGGAGCAGAACAAGTTCGACTTCAACGACTTCCTCGGCCAACTGCGCTTCATGAAGAAGCTCGGCCCGCTCGAGGGCCTGCTCGGCATGATCCCGGGCATGAGCAAGTTGAAGGGCATGCCCGGTGTCGATGACAAGCGCATGAAGCATGTCGAGGCCATCATCCTGTCGATGACCCCCAAGGAGCGCAGCCGGCCGGAGATCCTCAATGGCAGCCGGCGCAAGCGCATCGCCCGCGGTGCGGGTCGCCCGGTCGTCGAAATCAACCAGCTGCTCAAGCAGTTCGAGATGATGCGCAAGCTGATGAAGAACAAGGGAGCGATGGCGCAGATGGCCGGTGGCCTGTTTGGTGGCGGTGGCGGCATGCCGCAACTGCCCAAGGGCCTGATGCCCGGTGGCGGCAAGATGCCGAAGCTGCCCAAGGG